>PWQI01000421.1 GCA_003556805.1 Trueperaceae bacterium
CCCGAGGTCACCAGGCCGATCGAGAAGCCCGCCGTGATCGTTGCGGTCGACCACCCGAGTTCCGCGCGCATCGGCTCAACGAACACGGTGAAGGCGTAGAAGAGGATGCCGAAGGACACCGTCTCCGTGACGGCGAGCGCCAGCACCATGCGCCAGCCGTCGAAGCGCGCTCGCGGGCCGTCCGGCATGGCGCCCATGGTACGTCGGCGGAGCTCGCGTGAGACTTCCGAAAGCGTTCATTCCCTACCCTTGTGCCATGCCACGCTGGATGCCGTACCTCCTGACCGCGCTGATCGCCGGCGCAGCCGGTGCGGTGCACCTCGGCGTCGGATCGCTCGACGCTCTGCCCGACGCCGTCGCCGTGGGCGCCGTGATCGCCGCTGCCGCCGCGGTTGCCGCGCTGTGGGGTCTGAGCGGGGCCCTGGTGGCCGGCGCGCTCGCCACCGCGTTGGTGAGCGGCGTCCCCGCCACCCGTGTCGGGTTCGACCTGCTCGCGAGCGACGCGGGGGCCGCGGTGCGCACGCTCGCTGGCGGCGCGTTGCCCGTGTTCGTCGGCACGGTCGTGTCGCTCCGGCGCCAGGTGCGGACCCACCGCGACGCCGCAGGGCGCGCCCAGTTCGACCCGCTCACCGGCCTGCTGAACCGCGTCGCGCTCGAGGCGCGCCTCAGCGAATGGATCACGCACGGGCGCGACACCGGCCGGCCGGCGATGTTCGCGGTCCTGTTCGTCGACCTCGACCGCTTCAAGGTGATCAACGACACCTACGGCCACGACGTGGGTGACCGCCTCCTGGTCGCGATCGCGCGGCTGCTGCGCGAGCACGTCCGCGAGGACGACCTGGTCGCGCGGCTGGGCGGCGACGAGTTCGTGGTCGCGATGCCAGGCCTGCGCGACCGTCACACCGCCGGCGCCATCGCGAGCAAGCTCGTGTCGCTCCTCGCCGCGCCGATCGAAGCGGCCGGGAAGTCGCTCACGGTGTCGGCCTCGATCGGCATCGCGGTCTACCCGACGGACGGCGAGGACGTGGCGAGCCTGATCACGAGTGCCGACGCCGCCATGTACGCCGTGAAGTCCGGTGGCAAGAACTCGTTCGTGTTCTCCGACCTGCGGTTGCGCGACCGCCAGGCGCGGCGTCTCGAGATCGAGCAGCGCCTCCGCCTCGCCGTCGCGGACCACCGGCTCCAGGTGGCGTACCAACCGCAGATCGATCTGACGACCGGCAAGGTCGTCGCCTTCGAGGCGCTCCTGCGCTGGGACGACGACGTGCTCGGCAAGGTCTCGCCGGCCGAGTTCGTGCCGATCGCCGAGGAAGCGGGCCTGATCGTGCCGATCGGCCTGTGGCTGCTGCGCGAGGCCTGCTTCCAGGCCCGCTCGTGGGACGAGGACGGCCGCACCGCCATCGGTCTCGCCGTGAACGTCTCGACGCTCCAGTTCCGCCAAGCCGACTTCGTCGAGCAGGTCGATGCCGCGCTGCGCGACAGCGCCTTGCCGTCGGAACGCCTCGAGGTCGAGGTCACCGAGAGCGTGCTGATCGACCAGTTCGACGTCGCGGTCCAGGCGCTCAGGCGTCTGCACCGCCTCGGCGTGCGCACCGCGCTCGACGACTTCGGCACCGGCTACTCGTCGCTCGCCTACCTCCAGCGACTGCCGATCAACGCGCTCAAGATCGACCGCAGCTTCGTATCGTGCCTGGCGCTCACCAGCACGGGTCGCGCCGGAAGCGCCGTGCCCATCGTCGACGCCATCGCAGCCATGGGCCGCACCCTGGGCAAGACCGTCGTCGCCGAAGGCGTCGAGACCGCTGCCCAGGCGCGCTACCTGCAGCGCATCGGCGTCGATCACGCGCAGGGCTACCACTTCGGCAAGGCCGTCTCGTCCACCGAGGCGCACCGGTTGGTGCAGCTGCAGCGCTCGAAGGAACTCGCCGACGCCCGCGCCGAGCGGCGCGCGGCACGGGCCGGCGGCTCGGGCGAGACCGTCGAGCGCATCGAGCTCCTGTTCGACTGACCGGATGTCCCCTGGGAAGGCGACGCACGGCTGCTAGACTCGAGACCGGCCGTGCGGGCCGTGACCCACGTCCACCTTGGTGGACCCGGGTGCCACGCGCACGGTGTGGAAGGAGACCCTCGTGAGCAAGCAAGCAGACGTCGGCCTGATCGGCCTCGCGGTGATGGGACAGAACCTCGTCCTCAACATGGTCGACAACGGCTTCACGGTGGCCGTGTACAACCGCACGACCGCCGTCACGGACGAGTTCGCGGCGGGCCGCGGCAACGTCGACGGCGTCGTCGCCACACGCTCGCTCGAGGAGTTCGTGGGGGCGCTCGAGCGCCCGCGCCGCGTGATGCTGTTGGTGCAGGCGGGCCGCGCGGTCGACGCGGTGATCGACGCCCTCATCCCACTGCTCGACGAGGGTGACGTGATCGTCGATGGCGGCAACTCCAACTACGAGGACACGGCACGGCGCGAGCCGGCGCTACGCGAGCACGGCCTGCGCTACCTCGGCACCGGCGTCTCGGGTGGCGAGGAGGGGGCGCGCTACGGCCCGTCGATCATGCCCGGCGGCGAGAAGGAGGCGTGGGAGCGCCTGCGGCCGGTGTTCGAAGCCGTCGCGGCCAAGGTCGACGGCGAGCCCTGCGTGGCCTGGATGGGCGAGAGCGGCTCCGGTCACTTCGTCAAGATGATCCACAACGGCATCGAGTACGGCGACATGCAGTTGATCGCCGAGGCCTACCAGCTCCTGCGCGAGGGTCTCGGGTTGGAGCCCGAGGCCTTGAAGGACGTCTTCACGCGCTGGAACGAGGGCGTGCTCGACAGCTACCTGATCGAGATCACGCGCGACATCCTGGGCACCTTCGATGAGGACGGCAACCTGGTGCTCGACCTGATCCTGGACCGCGCCGGCCAGAAGGGCACCGGGCGCTGGACGGCCGTCGGCGCGCTCGAGGCCGGGCAGCCCGTCACGCTGATCACCGAGGCGGTGTTCGCGCGTTCGCTCTCGGCGCTGAAGGACCAGCGCGAGCGGGCGGCGGCCGTCCTCAGCGGTCCCTCCGGCCGGCTCGAGGGCGCCGAGCGCGAGCGCTTCATCGTCGACCTCGAGCAGGCGCTCTACGCCAGCAAGATCGTCAGTTACGCGCAGGGCTACATGCTCATGCGGGCCGTCGCCGCAGAGCGCGAGTGGTCGATCGACCTGGGCGCCACCGCCCGCATCTGGCGCGGCGGTTGCATCATCCGCTCACGCTTCCTGAACGACATCACCGAGGCCTACGCCGCCGACCCGGCGCTCGAGAACCTCATGCTCGCCCCCTTCTTCGCCGAGGCGCTGGCCGAGGCCGACGCCGCCTGGCGGCGCGTGATCGCCGGCGCCGTCACGGCCGGCATCCCCGTGCCCGCCATGAGCGCCGCGCTGGCGTTCTTCGACGGGTACCGCAGCGCCCGACTCCCCGCCAACTTGCTCCAGGCCCAACGCGACTACTTCGGCGCGCACACCTACGAGCGCGTCGACCGGCCGCGCGGCCAGTTCTTCCACACCGACTGGATCGGCAGCGGCGGTGGGGTGACGTCGCAGAGTTACGACGCGTAGGG
>PWQI01000188.1 GCA_003556805.1 Trueperaceae bacterium
CCTACGTGAACGACGCGCGGCTCACGGCGCGCTTCCAAGGCCAGCAGGTCCCCCTCCAGCAGGTCGCGCCCGGCCGCTACGCCGCGCACCTCGACGTGAGCGGCAGCGGCGGCACGATGGTGATCGCGGACGCCCAAGACGTCGTGGCGCGGCGCCAAGTCGCGACGCCCGACCCGGAGTTCGCGCCGATCGACGGCAGCGCCGTGTTGGCGGACCTCGCTGCGCGGACGGGCGGCACCGTCATCAGCGACCCTGCCGCCTACCGTCCGCCGGCCACGCAACGCTGGTCGCCCGTCTGGGTGTGGCCAGCCGTAGCCGCGCTCGCGCTCTTCCTGTTCGAACTCCTGTGGCGCCGCCTCGGGCGCGAAGGGGCCGTCACGACGCGCCGCGACCCGGTCTTCAGCCGTCTCCGGATGCGTCGAGCGGAGCGTCCACCGCCACTTTCGTGATCTCGCGAACCAGCGTCGTCGCGTAGCTTCCCTTCGGCAGCGTGAACGCGAGGGTCAACGCGGCGATCTCCGGCTCGTCCTCGACCGTCGCGTCGAGGTCGACGAGAAGTGTGATGCGCCGGTCGCCGCGACGGGCCCGGAACTGCTCCCAACGCAATCCCAGCCGACGCAGCTGCGCAGCCTCGTCGGCGCCCGCCGCCTGGCCCGATGGCCGGACCTTGCTGCCGTACAGCGGCAGCGTGGCCGAGATGGCGAGGGCGAGCGCCCGCGGCGCCTCCGCGGCCGCGTCGAGCACCTCGAACGTCCCTCCCGTGTCGTGCTTACGAGCCCAGTCGCCCGCGACCACGGTCGCGAAGCGGCCGTCGCGCACGCGGCCCGCGAGCAGCGCGTTGAAGATCTGCGACTGCAGAGCCGCCACGAAGAAGCGCCGCAGCCGGGGCCCACCGGGCATGACCTGGCCGTGCACCTCGCGGTACCCGTCCACGGCGTTGCGCCCGAAGCGTCCGAAGCGTTGCGGCCCGACGTAGTTCGGCGCGCCGCGCGCAGCGAGGGCAGCCAGGATCGACCGAGCACGCTCGCCAGCACCAGCGCTGACACCGCGGACGCGGATGCGGAAACGGTTCCCACGCAGGTGCCCGATGCCGAGCTTGTTGCGGTGGCGGCTGACCTCGAGGACCCGCACGCCAGGCGTCGCCTCGAGGGCGGAGACCGCGTCGGCGTGGGCGTTCGGGATGCTCAACCACTGCTCAGTCCGGGCCAGCTTGTCCTTCAGGCCGGCGACGCCGACGGCGCGGTCCGGCACACCAGCTGCGATCAACGCGACCACCACGTCACGCGTCGTCAGTCCCACCTTCTCCACACGCACGTAGGTGTGGCTCCCGCGCCCCTCCGGGAGGTAGGCGGGGATCTCCCTGACGTCGAAGTCGTCGCTCTCGGCGCGGATGCGACCACCGATTCCCGGAAGGTCGCTGGTCACGGCCGGCAGGTCGTCCCAGCGGAAGGTCAGGGCGTGCTCCCGTTCCGGCGTCAGCGCCTCGAGGTCGTCGCGACCGCCGCCATCGCTCACTCGGCTTCGTCCACCACGGGCGCGTGCGCCGCGAGCCGCTCCTCGATGAGCTTCTGGGCCAAGCGGAAGCGCGCGAGCAACGAGGGCGCCTCGAGCAGAACCTGGCGCGACGCGCTCGGCACGCGCACGTTGGCGCACACCAGCGACGCCTGGAACAGTGGATCGTCGGGTAGGTTCGCGTCGATCTGCTCCTGGGCGTCGAACGCGAAGACGGTGGCGGCGTACCGTCGGAACGCCTCCAGGGCGTCCCAGGCGGCGATGCGCTCTTCGTTCGGATCGTCGCGCTCGAGCGGCCAGGGGGTGAGCGGTGTGAAGTACAGAGGCCGCGTGACGCCGTCCGGCTCGGGCACGTCTTCACGCTCGGTCGGGGCGACTCGTGTGCGCTCCTGGGCGTGAGCGAGCAGTTCGAACGTCCCGTCGACCCGCTCCTCGACCCGCACCACGTCCATCACGGTTCCGACGTCGGCGATCGCGGCCGTGTCCGCGTCGAGGCCCTTCGGCCGGGCCAGCGCTATCACGAAGCGCTTCGGCTCGTGCTCGAGGACGAACCGCACCAGTCGCCGGTAGCGCGCCTCGAACACGTACAGGGGCACCGTCATGCCGGGGAACGCGACGACGTCGAGTGGGAAGATCGGCAACACCATGTTGGAACGGTACCAGCACGGACGCTCTACGACGTATGGCCTCGCACCCGAAGCCGACACGCTCGTCGAGCGCTCCGCTGGCGACACGAGAACGCCCCCCGGTCTGCACCGGGGGGCGTCTGTGGCGGAGCCGACGGGATTCGAACCCGCGACCTTCTGCGTGACAGGCAGATATGCTAACCGCTACACTACGGCTCCACGCACCCGCGAGCGTACCGACAGCGGCGGCCCCTGTCAACCGCCCGGTGGCGTCGGCCCGCGTCCGTCAGGTGGAGCGCAGCGCCAGATCGAGCGCCACGCTGACGAGCACGATCGCTCCCACCCAAAGGTTGGCGTCGAACGCCCGTAACGCCTCGGCGGCCCCTCGCTGCGCCACCAGACGGTGCTGATGGACGAACGACGCGGCGATGGCCACCAGTCCGGCCCACCCCCACGGTCCCAGGCCCGTGAGGAGCGCCGCCCCCGCGAGCGCCACCCATGCCACGGCGTGCGCGCCGATCGCCACGCGCCGAGCCGTGGCGGCGCCGAAGCGTGCAGGCACGCTGTGCACCCCGTGGTCGCGATCGAAGTGCTCGTCGAGCAAGGCGTAGACGACGTCGAAGCCCGCGATCCAGGCGGCGACGCCGAGCCACAACCACCACGCTGGTGCTTCGAAGGCGCCCGTCACCGCGATCCACCCCCCAGCCGCGGCGGCCCCGATCGTCACGCCCAGGAACGCATGACACGCCCAGGTGACACGCTTCGTGTACGGATAGGCCACCATGAACACGGTCGCGACGGGCAAGAGCGCGAACGTGAGCGGGTTGAGCGCCCACCCCGCGACCGCGAAGGCGACGAGGCCGGCCACGGCCAGCCCTAGGGCGCCCTGCGCCCGGATGACGCCGGCTGGGATCTCGCGATCGCGCGTACGAGGGTTCAGGGCGTCGATCCGCGCATCGATGACGCGGTTGAGCGCCATCGCCGTGGTGCGGGCACCGGCCATCGCGACGGTGATCCAGGCGAACGTCACCCAGCCCGGCCAGCCGCCGGCTGCGAGCAGCATGCCGACGTACGCGAACGGGAGCGCGAACACGGTGTGTTGGAACCTGATCAAGCGCAGGTAATCGGCGACGCGCGGCGCCAGCGCGGACATGCGCTCACGCTACCACCGGCGGCGGGCGCCGTGGCTCGCGCAACCAGTCACCTCACCGAACGCCCCGATGACCACCGGGGCGCCTGCTCAGTGTTGGCCGACCGTCTCCTTGATCGCGTGGGTCGAGTACCCGAACTGGGGCTCCGACCCGGCGGCGACCCCAGAGACGATCGCATCTGCAAGCGCTTGGATGTCCTGGCCACCGACCGCGACATCCATGCGGAGTTCACGCCGCAGGTCGTCGAGGGTGCGATCGTCGAGCAGGGTCTCGGTGCCGTACTTCAACATGCTGGGGCTGAGCAGGAGCAGGTCGGCCTCACCGGGACACACCTGCGTCAGCACGTCACGGCCGGCCAGCAGGCCGGCGACCGTGGTGACGTCACCGAACGTCCGGTTCGTGAGCGCGCGCACCTCGAGATCGAGCCCTTCCACGCTGCGCAAAGGGGCCAACGCGGCTTCGAGCACGGGTGCGAACAGCGTCCCCGTCGCGCACAGCACACGCCTCGGCGTGCTCAACCGACTCGGCAGGGCGGCCTCGTCGATCCCGACGGCGAGGAAGTCGCGGACCATGCCGACGCCGTTCTCGAGCATCTCGAAACCCTCGTAGGCCGCGCTCGCCGGCAACGGACGCCCTCCGACGAGGTAGAACTCGTCCGCTAGGAACACCATGCGGCTCCCCCGCTCCGCCAACAGGCGGGCCTGCCACGCCTCGACCTGATCCACGACCCGACCCGCCTCTTCGGGCTGGTAGCCGCGCAGGTCGGGCAGGTTGCGGCGGTGGCCGGTGAGGCCCACGGGCACGACCGCGACGGCCTGGACGTTCGGCCTCGACGTCAGGTAGGCGAGCGTCGCGTCGAGCGCCTCACCGTCGTTGCGCCCGGGTTGGGCGACCACTTGGGTGTAGAGGTCGATCGGTTCGAGCCGCTCGATCATGTCGCGGATGCGTGTGGCGCGCGGGTCTTTGACCTTCAGACGCCACCACTTCATCATGTCTGCCCGCAGTTCCTCGTCGGCCGTGTGCACCGAGACGTACAGCGGGGACAGGTGTTCGTCGAGGACGCGCTGGATGTCGTGGTCGGTGAGGTTCGTCAGCGTGACGAAGCTGCCGTAGAGGAAGCTGGTCCGGTAGTCGTCGTCCATGACGTAGAGGCTCTTGCGGAACCCCTTGGGCATCTGGTGCACGTAGCAGAACTCGCACTTGTTGGCGCACAGCCGCAATCCGTCGAAGATCACGTCGTCGAACTCCAGGCCCGGGTCTTCCCACGAGACCTCGAAGCGGACGCTCTGCTCGCCCGCCGGATCGCACGCCACCAGCGTCGCTTCTCCCTTGGCGAGCTCGCGGCGGTAGGCCAGCACATCGCTGACCCACGCCTCGTTGACGCTGACGAGCGACCAACCGGCGGCCACGCCGGCGGCTGCGGCCGGCGAGCCGGGCGCGACCTCGCGGATCGGAGCGACGTAGGGTGCTCCGAACGGGTTGGGGGCGGTGGTGGGCTGCTGGCTCGTTCGCACGACCCGGTAGCTTAGCAGACACCCGACGCGCGTGCGGCGCCGGCCGCGACCGACCACCACTGGCGCCAGGCTGAGACGATCGCCTCGAGCCCACGCCGATGGGCCTCGACGGTCACCTCGAAGTCGCGGTGGTAACCGCCACCGAGGGCGTAGGCGAGCGGGATGCCCCGCTGCGCGCACGCGTCCGCCACGAGGCGGTCACGTGCTTCGACACCGTCGATCGAGAGCGCCATGCGCCCGAAGCGATCCCCCGCCAACACGTCGACACCGGCCTGGTACAAGACGGCCGTCGGCGCATGCTCGGCGAGCAGTCGCGGGACGTCGGCGGCGACGACGGCCAGGTACCCGTCGTCGTCGATACCGTCCGGGAGCGCCCGATCGAGGTCGGAGTGCGACTTCTGGAACGGGTAGTTGCGCTCACCGTGGACGCTGTAGGTGATCAGGTGCGGGTCGCCGTCGGCGAGGTCGGCCGTCCCGTTGCCCTGATGGACGTCGAGGTCGATGACCAGGACGCGCGGCGCCCTGGCCCGCAGGGCCCTGGCGGCCACGACCAGGTCGTTGAACACGCAGAAGCCCTCGCCCCTGTCGGCGAACGCATGGTGCGTGCCGCCCGCGAGGTGCACACCCAGCCCGTCGACGAGCGCGCGTGCGAGCGCCGCGACCGTGCCACCTGTCGACGCGATCGACCGGTCCACCAGGGCCCGAGACTGCGGGAAGCCGAGCCTGCGCTCCGCGCGCGCGTCGAGCGTCACGCGCCGCACGGCGTCGAGGTAGGCGGCGTCGTGGACTGCCGCCAGCGCCTCCCACGGCACGCTCGGCGACGCCTCGAGATGCCACCCGTCGCGCTCGAGCCGTTCGGCCAAGCGGTCGTACTTCGCCATGGGGAAGCGATGGCCCGCCGGCAGGGCGACGCGCACGTGCCTGGGGGTGAACGCGTGTGCGCGTCCCAGCGGACTCGTCACACGAGGTCGTCGGTGCGCACGGACTCGCGGTCGCGCTTCGGCGCGAGCACGAAGCCGTGCACCGGGGCTCGGCTCTGGAAACGCACGCGGTCTCCGAGCGCCAGGTCGGCCGGTGCGACGTCGGCCGCGACCACGAGTGGCACCCCGGCGTCCACGACGACGAAGGGTATCTCGAGCGAGCGCACCACCCCACTGGCCACCAGCACGCCCACGCCGAGCGACTCGAGGTGTCGAAGCGGTCCAGGGTCGTCAGGATCGAGGCGCACGAGCGTGGCCGTCTCGGGCTGCACGATGACGCGAGCAGGTCCCCGCGACACGACGTAGGGCCCGGTGCGCTCGAGCAGGTACAACACGGCATCGTCGGTGAGGCACTCCAAGAGGGGGCTGCCCTCGACGCGCGAAGCGACCTCGACGGAGGCGGCTTGCGCGGAGAAGCGAGCGATGAAAGCGTCGACACCGTCTTCGATCATGTCCGGCATCATACGTGCGCTCGGCGCCCCGGCGTCGACGGGTGGTACACTCCGTGACGTGCAACCGATCACCACGACCGAATCACCCCCGCTCCGCCCGGCGCTCGCCGCGCGGAGCGTTTGTTTGCTGGAGGCGGCATGCTGCAGACGCTGAGCGAGGTGCAAGCGCTCGACCTCGAACTCGATGCGCTCGCCGCGGAGCGGGCGCAAACACCACCCGCGTTGGTAGATATGCGCGCCCGGCACGATGCGCTCGAGGCCGAACTCGGGCGCCGCAAGGCCGACTTGAACGGGCTCCGGAAGCGCATCAACGAGAGCGAGATCGAGCTCGGTTCGCTCCAGGAACGCCGCAAGTCTGCCGCCGAGTCGGCGCTGCGAGCGTCGACGAGCAAGGAGGCGTCGCAGTTCCAGAACCAGGAGCTGCAGTTCGCCACACGCCTACAGGAACTGGAAGAAGACACCATGCCGCTGCTCGAGGAGCAGGAGGCGAGGCAGGCCGGCGTGGCCGAGTTGGAGGAGCAGTTGACGACGCTGCGCCCCGAGCTCGAGACGCTCGAGGCCGATGAGCGAGCGCGCGTCGAGTCGCTCGACGAGCGCGTCGCCGCGCTCGGCGTCGAACGAGCGAGGCTCGCGCAGGGCGTGTCGGCCAACCTGCTGAAGCAATACGAGCAGGTGCGCAAGGCGCGCCGCGGCCTCGGCGTGGTCCCCGTGACCGAGGCGGGGACGTGTGGTGGCTGCAACGTGCGCTTGCCGATCTTCGTCGTGCAGAAGGTCCGCAAGGGCCAAGGCGTCACCCGCTGTCCGTCGTGCGGACGGCTGCTGTGGTCGACGAACGCCTGAGCGTCTCGCCGGCCTGACGACTCAGCGCAGTTCGCCCAAGGGGTCGATGGCGCTGCCACCGACATGGAGTTCGAAGTGCAGGTGCGGTCCGGTCGAGAGCCCGGTCGAACCCACCAGCGCGATCCGCTCGCCTTGGTTCACGTACTGCCCGACCGACACGAGGATGCGACTCGCGTGGGCGTACCAGGTCTCGGCGCCGCCCGCGTGCCGGATGCGCACCAGGTTGCCGTACCCGCGCGTCGACCACCCCGCGAACGTCACGGTGCCAGAACGAGCCGCGACGATCGGCGTCCCTGTAGGAGCCGCCACGTCGATGCCACGGTGGAACGCAGCGGTACCCATGCCGAGATTGCGACGACCGAAGTAGCTCGTCAGCCTGCCGTGGACCGGCCAGACGTAGCGGTTCTCGGCTTCGCGCACGGCGGCGAGACGCTCGAGGGCGGCCGAGGGCTCGACGCCCGGCAGGAAGAGCAGCATGCCGGGTCGGAGGTCGAACGGGCTGCGCAGGGCGTTCGCACGCGCCACGGCGACCGGCTCGGCGCCGTACAGCTCGATCAGCTCGGTCAGGCGGGAGGGGTCGTGGAGCGGAACGACCAAGCCCTCGCCCGGAGGGATGAGGAGTTCGACGCCGACCGGCAGCCGGTCGAGCGACGAGAGATCGGGGTTGGCCCCGACCAATGCCCGAAGGGTGATGTCGTAGCGGTCGACGATGCCCGAGAGCGTTTCGCCGGAACCGAGGACGTGCCGCCTGAACCCTGGAGGTGGGTCGGGGGCCGCTTCGACGACCCCGCCGACGGCCTCCCCGAGGGGCACCCGCAGGACGTCGCCGGGCCGGATGAGGGTGCCGTTGAGGCCGTTTGCCTGGAGCACCGTTGACGAGCTCACGCCGAACCGGTTGGCGATGGAGCCGACCGAGTCACCTGACTGGACCGTTCGCAGCGCGAAGCTCTCGGCCGTGGCGGTCGCCAGGAAGGCGGCGCAGACGAGGAACAGCAGGCTGCGCGCGCCGAAGTGCGACATCACGTTGGCATGGACCTTCCGACACACATCTGATTCTCACGGTACTTGCGCTGCCTGAGCGCGTCGTGAGACGTTTCCCGAGCCACGCTCATCGACCCGCCTCTGCGCCTGCCCGACGCGAGCGTCGCTCCGCCACCGCCTGCCGCAAGTAGCGCACGATCTCCTCGGTCGACGCGCCAGGTGTGAAGACGCGATCGACGCCGACCTCACGCAGCGCCGGCAGATCGTCGTCCGGCACGATGCCGCCACCGAACAGCACGACGTCGTCGGACCCCGCCGTGCGTAAGCCGGCAGCGACCTGTTCGAAGTACTGCATGTGGGCGCCGGAGAGCACCGACAGGCCGACTGCGTCGGCGTCTTCCTGCACGGCTGCCCGGACGATCATGGCCGACGTCTGGCGCAGGCCGGTGTACACGACCTCCATACCTGCATCACGCAGCGCCCGAGCCACGACCTTCGCGCCACGGTCGTGGCCGTCGAGACCCGGCTTCGCGATCACCACACGGATTGGACCCTCGCTCACAACACCACCGGCTCCTCGTATACCCCGAAAACGTCACGGAGGACATCCATCTGCTCCTGCAGCGTACACAGCGCGTGAGCGCAGCGCATGAACGACGGCATGCTGTTGCGGCCACTGACGGCCGCGTCGCGCAAGTCGGCCAGCGCAGCACGCGCAGCCGCGTCGTCACGCTCCGCACGCACCGTGGCCAAGCGCTCCGCTTGGGCGCGCGCGACGCTCGCGTCGACGTGTTGCAGCGGCACCCGCGGCGCCTCGGCCTGGAAGGCGTTGACACCCACGATCACCCTGTCGCCGGCGTCCACCGCACGCTGTTCGGCGTAGCTGGCGTCGCCGATCTCGCGGGCGAACCAGCCGTTCTCGATCGCGGCCTCGACGCCGCCCTGCGCGTCGATCACAGCCACCAGCGCCAGCGCACGACGCTCCATCTCGTCGGTGAGATGCTCGAGGAAGTACGACCCACCGAGGGGGTCGACCACGTTCGCCACGCCCGACTCGTGCGCGATCACCTGCTGCGTCCGCAGGGCGAGGAGCGCCGCCGCTTCCGTGGGCAGCGAGAGCGCCTCGTCGTACGCATCGGTGTGCAGGCTGTTCGCCCCACCGAGCACGCCGGCCAACGCCTGCACCGCCACGCGCGCGACGTTCACCAACGGCTGCTGCGCCGTCAGCGACACGCCCGCCGTTTGGGCATGCGTTCGCAGGGTCCACGAGCGCGGGGCGCGTGCCCCGAAGTCCTCGCGCAACCAGCGCGCCCAGATGCGGCGCGCGGCGCGCAGCTTCGCGATCTCCTCGAAGAAGTCGTTGTGCACGTTGAAGAAGAAGCTGATGCGGGGCGCGAAGGTGTCGACGTCGACGCCGCGATCGACGGTGCGTTGCACGTAGTGCCGTCCGTTCGCGAGGGTGAACGCGAGCTCCTGGACCGCCGTGGACCCCGCCTCGCGGATGTGGTACCCCGACACGGAGACGACGTTCCAACGCGGGACCTCGCGCGGCCCCCACTCGATGGTGTCGACGACGAGCCGCACCGAAGGCTCCGGCGGGATCACGTACTCCTTCTGGGCGATGAACTCCTTGAGGATGTCGTTCTGCGTCGTGCCGCCCACGCGCGTGAGGTCGGCGCCCCGGCGCTGCGCCATGGCCAGGTACATCGCCCAGATCGGACTGGCGGGGGCGTTGATGGTCATCGAGGTCGTCACGGCCTCGGGATCGATGCCGTCGAACAGCACCTCCATGTCGGCCAGGCTCGACACCGACACGCCGCAGCGCCCCACCTCGCCCAACGCCATCGGATCGTCTGCGTCGTAACCCATCAGGGTCGGGAGGTCGAACGCGGTGGAAAGGCCCGTCTGGCCCGCAGCCAGCAACGCGTGGAAGCGGCGGTTCGTCTCCTCAGGCGTCCCGAAACCCGCGAACATGCGCATCGTCCAGAGCTTGCCCCGGTACCCCGACGCGTGGATGCCACGCGTGAACGGGTACTCGCCCGGGTGCTCGAGCGCAGCCGCTCGAGAGCGATGCTCTTCGGTGTAGACCGGCTCGAGCGGGATGCCGGAGAGCGTTTCGGAAGCCGTGGAGCGCTCGGGGATGCGTGCCACCGCCGGTCCGTACGTGTCACGGCGCCAGGCGTCGAGCCGTGGCGTCGGGACGGTGTCGTCCTCGGTGTCGTGCGCATCGCCCGCCACGGTGGGCGTACGATCGTCGGCCATGCGGCGATGGTAGCACTCGAGGCCGCACGCCTCCGACCGAGCGCTCGCGCGCTACCGCAGGTCGGGTCGCCCCACGAGGCTCGCCGCCACACCCTGGGTGCGCAGCGTCGCGCCGACCTCGAACTCGTTGCGCACGACCGCCAGCGCCGTCCAGTGCGCATCGGGCCACGGCGCGACGGTCCCCAGGCGGCCCGCCTTCCGTCCGTCGTCCCCGACCAGGCCGACGTCGTCGAGACGTGGCGCCGCTTCGAGCGTCAGCGTCGCCAACGAGCGCCGCAGGTTGCCGCGCGCCTCGACCCGGGCCATGATCTCCTGACCCAGGTAACACCCCTTGCGGTACGACACCCGGGCCTCGAGGCCGGCTTCCTGGGGCAGCGCGTCGACGCCCTCTGCCGCAGCGGCGGCGATGCCGGCGGCCACGCGCGCCGTCGCGAGGGCGCGCTCGCCGATCGGGACGGCGCCCGCGGCCGACAACGTCGACCAGAGCGGTTCGAGGTGCTCGCTCAGCACATGCACGTCGACCGCGGCCGTCAGACCGCGCGGGCGTGCGTGCAGCATCACGTCGGCACCGTGCCAGGCGACCTGGCGTGCCTCCTCCGGCGCCGACGGCAGGCGATCGACGGCCAACGCGTCGCGCAGCGCGGCGAGCGCGTCCGGACCGCTGACGACGAACGACACGACGCGCTCGGCGAGGGGCTCGATGACCACCTGGTCGAAGATCACGTGGGCGTCCAGCGCCGCGCGCACGACAGCGCCGCGACCGTCGTCGACAGCCACGTACACGTCGCGCTCGCGCCGCACGATCACGACATCGGCCTGCGGCCTCCCGCGGTGGTCGAGGAGCAGCGCCTCGCGCACACCGCCGGCGCCGAGTGCGCGGACGTCGTGGCTGACCTGGCCCTGCAGGAAGTCGATGCGGTCGTCGCCCGTCACGCGCAGCGCGCCCCGGCGCACCAGCGGCACGAGCGCCGGCTCGCCCGCCAGCAGGCGACGCGCCTCGTCACGTGCGTCCGAGAAGGCGCACACCGCGCCCAGGTCCACGCCGGGCAGCCCGTCGTGGACCGGCCACTCGCCGAGCAGGGCCGTCCAGACCGGATGGTCGCTGCGCGTCGGCGTGCCGTTGCTGTCGTCCGAGCCCATTGGTGCCTCCGCGCCCACGCTACGTCTCGTCTTCTCCAACGTCCGTGGTGCCGGCGACGCCGCGCACGCCGACGATGTCGCGCGGGTCCAGGTCGACGACCTCGCCGGCCAGGCGCCGGGCCCTCGCGGCGCGGAGCGGCTCCAGGTCGACGATGGTGAACTCGAACGCGTTGACGACCAAGACCCCCTCGGGGCTCATGTAGCTGCGCGGCGCGTTGGCGCCGGAGAGGTGGACGTGGCCATGGATGTGGACGAGCGGGCGCCAGCGCCGGTGGAAGGCGTTGAACGCGGCGACTCCGCGATGGGCGTAGTCGCTCCCCTCGTGCGGCCCACGCGGGGCTGCGTGCGTGAGCAGGACGTCGACGGCGCGTCCGCGACGCCAGCGTCGCATGAGCAACTGGGGTGTCAGGCCCAGGACGTGCCGCCGCATGCCCAGCTGGCTGTACTGGTGGGGTCCGGCACGGTAACGCGCGCTCCCCTCGATCCCGGCCACCAAGGCGCCACCGACCTCCACCACCCGCCGATGGGCGTTGATGCATCCGCCGGGAAGGCGCACTTCGTCGGGCTCATCGGCGGAGCGGATCCAGCCGTTGCCATGGTTCCCGAGCACGTACACGGGGGCGACCCGCAGCTTCGTGGCGAGGAACTCCAAGACGTGGCCGGGCATGTCGCCCGCCGACAGCACGATGTCGAACGGTGGCAAGTTACGCGGGAAACGCTCGCTGTAGACGAGGGGCGAGACGGCATCGGCGATGGCAAGGATGCGCACCGGTGCCGACCCGCCCCCTCAGGCGTTCGCTTCGACCGCGCCGGAGGCGCCTGCGCGCCACTCCAAGCCGGCCCAGATGAGGTCCTCGATGTCGCCGTCGAGCACGTCGTTCGGATCGTGCCGCATCAGCGCGGTGCGATGGTCCTTGACGTACTGCTTGTCGAGCACGTAGCTGCGGATCTGTGAACCCCACTCGATCGCCTTCTGATCGCCGCGCGCCTTCATCTGTTCGTCGAGTCGGCGCTGCTCTTCGCGCTCCCAGAGCCGCGATCGCAGGACCGTCATCGCCTTCTCGCGGTTCTTGATCTGCGACTTGCCGTCTTGGCACGTGACGACGATCTCGTCGGACGTGCCGCCCCGGTAGACCACGCGCACGGCGGAGTCGGTCGTGTTGACCGACTGGCCGCCCGGTCCCGACGACCGGTACACGTCGACGCGTACGTCCTTCGGGTCGATGTCGACCTCGATCGCGTCGTCGATCTCGGGCATCACCTCGACGGACGCGAAACTGGTGTGCCGCCGGTTCTGCGAGTCGAACGGGCTGACACGCACGAGGCGGTGCACGCCGCCCTCGACCTGGAGCATGCCGAAGGCGCGCTCGCCACGCACGATGATCTGGGCGTAATCGACGCCGTTCGGTGCGGCATCGTTGCCGACGACGTCGAGGACCTCGACCGAAAAGCCGTTGCGCTCGCCGAAGCGCTGGTACATGCGCAGGAGCATGCCTGCCCAGTCGGACGATTCGGTACCGCCGGCGCCAGGCTTGATCGTCACGATCGCCGGGCGATCGGCGTGATCGCCCTTGAAGAGCGTCTCGCGGTAGAGGGCGTCGAGCGCGGTCTCGACTCGACGCTGCTCGATCTCGAGCTCGGCGTGGTCGGCCTCGCTGGCCATGTCCCACAACTCGACCAGGCCTGCGACGTCGTCCTCGATCCGGGCGAAACCGTCGACCACACGTCTCAGGCGCGTCGCCTCCTGCGTGACGGCCTTGGCGCGCTGCGGGTCGTTCCAGATGGCGGGGTCGTTCAGTTGCGGGTCGAGCTCATCGAGCCGGGCACGGGCGCCGGCCAAGTCAAAGATACCCCCGAAGGGTGGCGAGCCGTTGCTGGATCCGTTCCATGATGTGATACCTCCGTCGTGCGGAGCGTACCCCATGTCGGGGGGTACAGCCGTCGCTCGGCCGTCGCCGACGCGCGTGATAGCATCGCGTGATCATGACGACGTGCACCACGCGCGAATCGCGGTGCGCGAGAGGCTCCCCGTAACCGCGCCGGGTTCCCTCCGGACCCCGCGCCCGCTTCGCCCGAGGAGGCGGACCCGTGTTCCCGTTCGACGGCTTCGGTCTGCGTGACGTGCTCGACATCGTCATCCTGGCCGCCCTCTTCTACCAGGCCTACGCGCTGCTCATCGAGTCGCGCGCGTGGAACGTGTTCCGCGGCCTGGCGGCGCTGCTCGGCGTGTGGTTCGTCGCGTCGCAAGCCGGCCTCGAGGCCACGCGCTTCCTGTTCGACCGGGTGGCGCCCGTCGCGTTCATCGCCGTCGTCGTCGTGTTCCAGCCCGAACTCCGCGCCGCACTGGAACGCGTGGGACGGGGTCGACGCCGCACCGCGAGCGCCGGTGACCCCGTCCAGGAGATCATGACGGCGGTCCGTGACCTGGCGCAGCAACGCATCGGCGCCCTCATCGCGCTGCAGGGCACGACGCCGTTGGCCGAGTACGGCCGGGCGGGACGCGAACTCGGGGCGCCCGTGAGCGCCGCGCTGCTGCACACCATCTTCGCCAGCCGCGGCCCGCTGCACGACGGCGCGGTCATCGTCCGTGACGACGTGGTCACGCACGCGGGCGCCATCTTGCCGTTGTCGGATCGCGATGCGGACGACGGCTGGGTCGCGCGCCTGGGTACACGGCACCGCGCCGCCTTGGGCCTGGCGGAGGTCTCGGACGCGCTGATCTTGGTGGTCAGCGAGGAGCGGGGCACCGTCTCGGTGGCGCATCAGGGTGAGCTCCGCATCGACATCGCGCCGGCGGACGTCCTGACCACGTTGCAGGAGGTGTACGCCGAGTGAGCGCGCGCGACGTGTTGACCAGGATCGTGCATCAGTGGCCGCGCAAGCTCGCCGCCATCGGTCTGGCGTTCCTGATGTGGGCGTTCGTCAGCACGACCGACGCCACCATCGGCCAGCGCTCCATGCTGGTCCCGATCACCGTCGAAGGGATCGCGGCCGACCTCGTGCCGATCGGTATCCCGGAGTTCGCCGAGATCACCGTGACCGGTCCGACCCAACGGCTCGACAGGCTGCGACCCGAGAGCGTCGAGGCGGTGCTCGACCTGAGCGGACTCAGCGGCAACTTCGCCGCACCCGTCGGTGTGTCACCGCCGCAGGGCGTGACCTTGGAGCGCGTCAGGCCAGCGGAAGTGCTCGGGATCCTCGAGCGCGTCGCCACACGGCAGGTGCCCGTCACGGTCGTGTTCCTCGGCACGCCGCCCGCCGACGCCCGGGTGTTCGGATCGCCGGATCCCGCCACGGTCGACGTACGAGGGCGCGGCGCCCGACTGGACCGCGTCGCCCAGGCGATCGTGGCGGTCGACGTGGGCCTCGATGCCGCCACAGTGGCCCCCTTCCCCGCCGATGCCGCGGGCCGTCCCGTGGACGAGGTCACGGTCATGCCCGCTTCGGTCACGGTCAC
This sequence comes from Trueperaceae bacterium, assembly GCA_003556805.1. Taxonomy (GTDB): domain Bacteria; phylum Deinococcota; class Deinococci; order Deinococcales; family Trueperaceae; genus CSSed10-48. Next base: position 14,916 of record PWQI01000188.1, read on the forward strand.
GATGCACTCGGAGGCGGTGCTGATCGAGCGTGAGGTCCCGCTGCGCCTCCTTCCCGTCGTGATCAGCGGCGTGACCGAGGTGACGCCGTCGCACGACAGCGTCACGGTCGTCGGACCGCCGACGCTGGTGGCGGCGCTGCAAGAAGTCGTCGCGTCTGCGGTCCTGCCGACGCAACGGCCTGCGCCCGGTCGGTATACTCTCGACGTGAACGTCGCGACGCCATCGGGCGTGGCCGTCCTGGACGAAGTCAGCGTCAGCGTCGTGTACGTCGAACCGCCGACGGCCCCCTGAGGACCGCAGCACTGGAGTGCCCATGATCCGACCCATCCGCCTCTACGGCGACCCGGTGCTGCGCCGCGCCGCGCGCAGCGTGTCACGCTTCGACGACGATCTGCGCGCCCTCGCGGCCGACATGATCGACACGATGATCGACGCCGACGGCCTCGGGCTGGCGGCGCCGCAGATCGGCATCGCTCGGCGCGTGTTCGTCGTCGCGGGCGCCGCCGACCCCGAGCAACCGAAGCTCGACGATGACGCGCCCGAGCCGACCCTGGACGAGCAACGGGCAGCGGCTCTCGTGTTCGTGAACCCAACGCTGCGCGTGCAGGCTGGGGTGCAAACCGGTATCGAAGGTTGCCTCAGCCTCCCGGGTCTGTACCACGACGCCGTGGAGCGCCACGCCGCGCTCAGCGTGCGCTTCCAGGACCTGAGCGGCGAGTGGCACGAGCGTTCGGCCGAGGGCCGTTTCGCGGTGGTGCTGCAGCACGAGGCCGATCATCTCGACGGCGTGCTGTTCATCGACCGCCTGCCGGATGCCGAACGGGCGGAGTTCATGGAGGAGCACCGGAGCGACCTCGCGCAGATGCAGCGCGACGCCAAGGCGGCGCTGCGCAGCAACGGTCGACCTCCCGTAGGCCGCAGCACATGACGCTGCGAGACGAGACTGGGCGTCGGCTGCGGGTCGCCGCCTTCGGCTCACCCGAGTTCGCTGTGCCGAGCATCGAGCGTCTGGCCATGGAACACGATCTCGTGCTCGTCGTCAGCCAGAGCGACAAGCCCGCCGGCCGCGGCATGGCGCCGCGGACACCCGCAGCGGCCGCGTGGGCGCGCGACCACGGCGTCCCCCTGGCGCAACCCGAACGGCTCACGTCGAACGACGCCTTCCTCGAGCAGCTGCGAGCGCTCGATCTCGACGTCGCCGTGACGGCGGCGTACGGCAAGCTGCTGCCACCGGCGCTCCTCAGCATCCCGCGCGAAGGCGTGCTCAACGTCCACGCCAGCCTGTTGCCGCGTTACCGTGGCGCTGCGCCCGTGCAGCGGGCGCTGATCGACGGCGCGGCGGAGACCGGCGTCAGCATCATGCAGACCGAGGCCGGTCTCGACACCGGTCCCGTGCGGCACGTGCGACGAACGGACATCGGGCCCGACGAGACTGCTGGCGCGTTGCTCGTACGCCTGGCGGAGCTCGGTGCCGTGGCGCTCTCCGAGGCGCTGGCGATGCTCGCTCGCGGCGAGCTGCCGAGCGAGCCCCAGGACCACACCGCCGCCACGATCGCGCCGCGCCTGACGCGAGCCGACGGCAGGATCCGGTGGACGGACGACGCCGACGCCGTGTCGGCCAGGCACCGCGGCGTCACGCCCTGGCCAGGCAGTTGGTTCGAGCGCCGCCGTGGTGACGGGAACGAGGTCGTGAAGGTGCACGAGCTGGAGCGAGGTGTGCCCGATGCCAACGGCGCGCCGGGTTCGATCGTCGCGATCGACGCGGCCGGTGTCCACGTCGCGACGGGGCGCGGAACGGTCGTCCTGCGGGTGCTGCAGTCTCCGGGTAGGCCGCGCCAGGACGCCGCCGCATGGGCGCGCGGCGCGCGACTCGCCGTAGGAGACAACTGTGGCTAAGGTCGCGATCGTTGGTCGCCCGAACGTGGGCAAGTCGAGCCTCTTCAACCGCCTGCTCGGTCGCCGCGAGGCGATCGTCGCCGACTTCGCCGGCGTCACCCGCGATGTGAAGGAGGCCGAGGTCGTCAGCGACGACGGTAAGCACTTCACGCTGCTCGACACCGGCGGGCTGTGGTCCGGTGACGAGTGGGAGCACGCCATCGAGATGCGCGTCCGCGATGCGCTCCGCGACGTCGAGTTGGTGCTGTTCTGCGTCGACGGACGCGACGGGCTCGCGGCCGCCGACTTCGAGATCGCGCGCTTCCTCCGGACCATTGGCTTGCCCGTCTTGGTGGTGGCGACGAAGGTCGACGACCCGCGCCACGAAGAGGCACCGGCGTACTTCGAGCTCCACGGCCTCGGGTTCGGCGAGCCCTTCCCCACCGCCGCAGAGCACGCCCGCGGTACGTGGGAGCTGCTGGCCGCCGTCGCGGAGCGCCTGTCGGACGACGAGGGCGAGGCCGACGACCACCCCATCCGCGTCGCCATCGTGGGCCGCCCGAACGTGGGCAAGTCCAGCCTCCTGAACGCCTTGCTGGGCGAAGAGCGTGTGATCGTCGCGGACATGCCCGGCACCACGCGCGACGCGATCGACGTGCGCTTCGAGTACGGCGGGCGCTCGTTCATCCTGATCGACACCGCCGGCCTGCGCCGCAAGGCCGACGGCGACGTCGAGTACTACGCCTCGCTGCGCAGCGAGGAGGCCACCCGCCGCGCCGACGTGGCCGTGCTGGTGGTGGATCCGGCGAGCTTCGGCGACCACGAGATGCGCGTGGGCAACATCGCGCTCGAACACGGCGTGCCGGTGGTGATGGCCGTGAACAAGTGGGACCTGGTCGAGGACGCCGCGCTCGAGCCGACCCGGAAAGCGCTGCGCGAGGCGCTGGTCCATCTCGCGGCCGTGCCCCGCGTCGAGACGTCGGCGCTCACCTCGTTCGGGCTGCACGAGCTCCTCGCGAGCGCGGTGCGGGTCTACGACCAGGCCCGTCAGCGCGTCTCGACCGGCGTGGTGAACCGCTGGATCGACGTCTGGACGCAACGTCAGACGCCGCCCAACTTCAAGGGGACGTCGCTGCGCGTCTACTACGGCAGCCAGGTCGACGTGGCGCCGCCGACGTTCGTGTTCTCGGTGAACAACGAGCGTTACGTCACCCGCGCGTACGAGCAGTACCTGCGCAACCGGCTCCGCGAGGACCTGAACTTCACGGAGGTACCGATCCGAACCGTGTTCAAAGCGCGCGGGCGGCGCGAGGGGAGCAAGCGGGTGCGCACCTGAGGCGCGGCCTCAACCCCGTTCGACCTCGAGCTCGACACGCACGTTCCCCTTCCGCGTGGCCCCCTGCAGGCTCAGGACGCGGAAGCGGCCGAGGCCGTCCGCCCACACCTCGTCGCCGGGACCGGCCTCGCTGCGCTTGTCCGCCGCCCGCCCGTTCACGTGCACTCGACCGGCCGACACCCCTTTGGCGAAGTACGTCCGCGACACGCCGAACGCGCGCGCGCCGAGCACGTCCACGCGCAGCGACGGAACGACCGCCACCAGGCGCTTGCTGGCACCACCAACCACGCGCTCGACCGACACCGCCTCGAGCGGCAACCGTCGCCCCTCGAGGGTGATCGACGGGGGCATGTCGGCGCTGGCGAGGGCGATCAGCGTGCAGCCGTCGGCGTGGGCCACGACGTCGCCGAGCGCGTCGGCGGGCACGCCGGCTGCGATCGCCGCCGCGCGCACGTCGTCCACGTCGTACGCACCAGCGACGTACCAGCCGATGAGCACGGGCATGGCCTCCGGCACGTGATCCGGACGCGCCGTGAGCGCTCGACGGCGTGCGCCAGGGTAGCCGCCCCACGCAACCGCCTCGACGCCGGGCACACGCGCGTCGCGCAGCACCGCGTCGGCCTCCTCAGGTTCGAGGAAGGGCCCGTGGGACACGCGACCGCCGCCGGCTTCGCGCCGCAATCGCTCGGCCAAGGCTGCGCCCTGGCGCACCTCAGCGAACGTCTCTGACGTCGATACCCCGCTCGCGGACGCGGTCGACGAAGCCCGCCGCGCCCTCGCCCGATACGCGCACGACCAAGCGGCGCCGCTCACCCTCCACCACGCCGGTCGTGACCGCGGCGATGATGTTCGACGGGGGGCCGGCCTCCGCGACGCGCGCGAGCGCACCAGGTGCATCAGGCAGGTCGACCGTCACCCGCACCCCACCCTCGCGCAAGCCGAGGAACGCGACGAACGCTCGCAGCAGGTCGGTGATGGTGAGGATGCCGATCAGGCGACCGTCTTCGATGACGGGCAGGCCCGACACACGGTGCTCCTCCATCAGCAGCGCAGCCTGCTCGACGGGGTCGTCTGGGCCCACGGTGATGACCGAGGCGACCATGACGTCCTTGACCAGCAGCTTGCTCAGCAGGTAGTTCAGCTCGTAGATCGAGAGGGTCGTCGCCTTCGACGGCGTCGCCTCCTTCAGATCACGATCCGTGACGATGCCAACCAGACGGCCTTCTCGCACGACGGGGAGGCGCCGGAACCCGCCCTCGCGCAGGCGGTTCATCGCCTCCATGACGGGCGTCGTCGCCGACACCGTCTGCGGATCACCGGTCATCCATTCGCGCACCAACATGCGGATCCTCCTCGCCCAGACCTGACGACGTCATGCTACCAGAGGCCTGCGCACGCCTCATGCCGCCCGACCTGGACGTCGTGGACGCGCACGGGCGTGGCAGAATACGGCATGTCACCACGCGACCTCGATCCCCTCGGGCAGCCGTGGCCCGCTCCGGTAGCGGGCCGGCGTGTGAGCATCCTCGGCTCCACCGGCTCCATCGGAACGCAGGCGCTCGACGTGGCCGCCTGGACGGGGCACCGTGTCGTGGCGCTCGCCGCGGGAAGGCGAGCCGGTGTCCTGATCGAACAGACGTGGCGGTGGCGTCCCGAACTGGTGTCGTGCGATCCAGACGTGGCGCACGAGGTCGAACGTCATCTGCCAACCGGAACACGGCTGGTGACGGGTGACGCTGGGTTGCTCGCAGCGGCCACCGCCGACGTCGACACGGTCGTCGCGGCCGTTCCCGGCTTCCGTGGGCTGGCACCGGTTCGCGCCGCCCTGGAGCAGGGGCGCCACGTGGCGCTGGCCACGAAGGAGGCGATGGTCTGCGCGGGGGCGCTCGTGTGGCGTGCCGCGCGGGCGTCGGGAGCAAGGTTGACGCCGATCGACTCCGAACATGCGGGCCTCTATCAGACGCTCGTCGGCGAGCCGCGCGAAGGCATCGATAGCGTGGTCCTCACCGCGTCGGGAGGGCCGTTTCGCAGCGGCCCGCGAGACCTCTCGACCGTGACGCCCACGGAGGCGCTCGCGCATCCGACCTGGCGCATGGGTCCGAAGGTGACGATCGACTCGGCGACGCTCTTCAACAAGGGCCTCGAGGTGATCGAGGCAGCGCTGCTGTTCGACCTGTCGCTCGACCGCATCGAGGTCGTCGTGCACCCGCAGTCCTTGGTGCACGCGCTGGTGCGCTTCCGCGACGGTTCGATCAAGGCGCAGCTCGGACCGCACGACATGCGCCTCCCGATCCTGTACGCCCTCGAGGCGCCCGAGCGTCCGGTCGTGCCCCTCGAGCCGCTGCCGCTCACCGGCACGTGGACGTTCGAGCCGCCGGACACCACGCGCTTCCCGTGTCTGACGCTGGCGTTCGAGGCAGGACGGCGGGGCGGCAGCGCGCCGCTGGCAGTGAACGCCGCCGACGAGATCGCGGTCGCGGCGTTCCTGGCCGGCGAGCTGCGCTTCGATCACATCCCTGCGGTCATCGAGTCCGTGCTGTCGAGCGACTGGCCGGCGGCCGACGACTGGGACGTCTTGCCTGCACTCGACGCCGAGGCGCGGGCACTGGCGCGGGCCGCGGTCGCGTCGAGGGCCCAGGCATGACCGGACGCGGCTGGAAGCTACCGTTCAAGCTGCTGGGCATCCCGCTCTCGCTCGATCCCTCGTTCGCGCTCGTGCTGCCGTTGTTCGCCTGGCTGATCTCGAGCCAGGTACCGGCCTACGCCGAGTTGCTCACGGCGGTGGGGATCGAGATCGACGGCGCCGCGCTCTCCCGCGGCATCATCCCCTACGTCCTCGGGCTGAGCGCGGCCCTGGGGCTGGTCACGAGCGTGGTGATCCACGAGCTCGGTCACGCGCTGACGGCGCGAGCATACGGCGTCGCCACGCGCGGCATCACGCTCTGGTTCCTCGGGGGCGTGGCACAACTCGAGGACATGCCGCGCCAACGCGGGGCCGAGGCCGTCGTCGCCATCGTGGGGCCGATCACGTCGGCGGTGCTCGGCGCGTTGCTGGGCATGCTGTTGACGACGCTGACGATGCCCGCAGGCGTCACCTTCGTGGTCGCGTACCTGGCGATCACGAACGTCGCTTTGGCCCTGTTCAACCTGCTGCCGGCGCTGCCCCTCGACGGTGGCAGGGTGTTGCGGTCGCTGCTCGCGCTCTTCCTCTCGCGCGAAAGGGCCACGTTGATCGCCGGCGGGGTCTCCCAAGTCCTCGCCATCGGCCTCGGCGTGTACGGCTTCCTGTCGCTCAACTTGCTCCTGATGGCCGTGGCGTTCTTCGTGTACAACGCGGGCCGGGCCGAGGTGCAGGCGGAGTCCATGCGCAGCGCCTTCGAGGGCCGACGCGTGGCCGATGGGATGGGCCGGGATCCGATCACGATCGACATCGACATGCCCATCGACCGCTTTCGCGCGTTGCGGGCCTGGAAGACCCATCCGTGCTACCCCGTCGTCGATCCGGATGGCCAGCTCCTGGGCATGGCGCGCATCGCCGACGCCGAAGGCGCCGACGACGACGCCGGCCTGCAGGCACTCCTCCGACCGGCCGAGACGATCCGCGCCGACGAGCCGCTCGAGGTCGGCGTGCGCCGCCTCGCGGCCAGCGAGCTCGGCAGGCTCGTCGTCACCGACACACGAGGCCGCGTCGTCGGCATCCTCGGCAAGTCCGACGTCGTGCGTGCCCTCGAGGCACTGCGATGAGCGGTGCCCGCGGTAGCGTGGGCTGGGCGCCCTTCGACGCCCTCGTGCCCGTGCATACTGGACGGGTGGATGGAGACGTGCATACATGCTGACGGCCCTTGTGTTCCTTGCGATCCTGATGACGGCGGTGCTCGTGCACGAGCTCGCTCACTATCTCGCTGCCCGCTCGGTCGGCGTGAGCGTGCGCGCGTTCAGTGTCGGGATGGGCCCGGTCGTGTTCAAGCGGCACTGGCGCGGAACCGAGTGGCGCCTCTCGCTGCTGCCGCTGGGGGGGTACGTAGACCTGCCGGGGATGGCGGCGAGCGTTGACGACGAGGGTCGGCTCCAGTCACCCACCGAGGGCATGGCCCGGCTCCGGCTCCCCCAGAAGGCATGGGTGCTCTCGGCGGGCGTCATCGCCAACTACATCCTCGGCACGCTCTTGCTGGCGAGCGCCGTCGTCTTGGCTCCTGGCTTCCGCGAGCTGGTGTCGGGCGCTCCCGTCGAGGTGGAGGGAGCCCAGATCGTGGCGGTTGCCGACGGCTCTCGCGCCGAGGCGCTCGGTTTGCTCGCCGGCGACCGCGTCGTACGCCTCAACGCGGTCCACGAACCGACCCCTGAACTGATGGTCGCCGAGCTCGCCGAGGCCGACGCTCTGACCATGGTCGTGCAGGGTGAGGACGGTCGTGAACGCGAGGTGGCGAGTGCCTGGCCGCCCGCCGGCCTCGAGCCGGGTGAGCGTCCCCTGCTCGGTGTGCAGCTGGCCCCGGTGACGGTCCCCAGCGTCGGTCTGGGCACCGCCCTCGTCGAGAGCGTCGACTTCGGCGTGCGCATGTTCCCCGAGATGGTCCTGGCCTTCGTCCGTGGCTTCGGCTCGGCGCTGTCGGGCACACCGAACGAGGACGTCGCGGGTCCGGTCGGCATGGTGACGATGGTCGGCCAGGCTGCTCAGGTCGGCATCGCCCCGGTGCTGCTGCTGGCGGCCCTGATCAACTTCTCGCTCGCCGTGTTCAACCTGCTGCCCATCCCTGGTCTCGACGGTGGCCGCTTGCTGCTCGCGACGGTCGTGAGCGCTCGCGGCAAGCCCTTCCGACCCGGCCAGGAAGAAGCGATCCACTTCGCCGGCATCATGGCGGTTCTCGCGCTCATCGTGTTGATCACGGTCCAGGAGCTCGGTGGACTGCTCGGCGGTTGACGACGAGGCCTCACGGCCGGCGCGCCCGGGAGCATCCTGATGGCCGCTCGACGCAGTGTCGTCATCATCCCTGCGCTCGATGAGGCCGGCACCGTGGCGACGGTCGTCCGGTGCGCCAAGAACGCTGGCGTCGGCCCGGTCCTGGTCGTCGACGACGGCTCGAGCGACGCGACGGCGCAGGTCGCCGCGCGTGCCGGCGCCGAGGTCCTGCGCCTGGCCACGAACCGTGGCAAGGGTGGTGCGGTGGTCGCGGGCGCAGCGAGCCGTGACGAGGAGGTCGTGGTGCTCCTCGACGCCGATCTCATCGGCCTGACCGCGAAGCACGTCCGGGCTCTTGCAGCACCCGTCGTCTCGGGCGAGGCGGTGATGAGTCGCGGCGTCTTCACCGGCGGACGTTGGTCGACGACCACGGCTCAACGCATCGCACCGCAACTGAACGGCCAGCGCGCCGTCGAGCGTGTGCGTCTGCTCGAGATCCCCGGGTTGGCGACCTCACGCTACGGCGTCGAGGTGGCGATCACCGAGCACGCCGCGGAAGCGCAATGGCCCACCGTCGACGTCGAGCTACCGGGCGTGTCGCAGGTGACCAAGGAGGAGAAGCGTGGCATCGTGCGCGGCACGGTCAAACGGCTGCGCATGTACGCCGAGATCCTCCGCCAGGTGCTCTTCCAACAGCGCAAGACGCCCAACCGGTAACCGAACCACCCTGAGCCGTCGAACGTTCGCTACCCCTCTTCGCCCGGCGCAAGCCGGGACTCGATGGCGCGCGCGTGGGCCTCGAGCCCTTCGGCCCGGGCCATCAGGGCGCCGGCGGGACCGATCGCCGCGAGGGCAGCCGGCGTCAGCCCGACGACGGGGACGAGGCGCTGGAAGTGACGAACGTTGAGGGCCGATGCGTAGCGGGCGGTGCCACCCGTCGGCATCACGTGGCTCGGCCCCGCTACGTAGTCTCCGAGCGCCTCCATCGAGTGTGCGCCGACGAAGACGCCGCCGGCATGCTCGACGGCGCCGACCCACGACCACGGGTCCTCGACCAGCAGGCAGAGGTGCTCGGGCGCGTACGCGTTGGCCACCTCGAGCGCCTGAGCGACGCTCTCGACGATGGCCACCATGCCGCGCTGCTCGAGACTGGCACGAGCGGTGGACGCGGTCGACAGGTCGCTAAGCTGGCGCTCGAGCTCGGACTCCACCGCATGCCACACGTCGTCGTCGGTGACGACCAGCACTGGTTGTGCCCCCTCGTGCTCGGCCTGCGCGAGCAGGTCGGCGGCCACGTGCCGCGGGTCGGCCGAGGCGTCGGCGACCACGAGCGTCTCGGTCGGCCCGGGCAGCGACTCGATCCCGACCTGGCCGAACACCAACTGCTTCGCGATCACGACCCACGGGCTCCCCGGCCCAACGATCGTGTCGACCCGACCGACCTGCTCGGTCCCGTACGCCAGGGCGGCGATGGCGTGTGCCCCGCCCAGCCGGTAGACCGCTCGCAGGCCGAGCACGGACGCGACGTAGAGGATCTCGGGAGCGACGCTCCCGTCACGGCGCGGAGGCGCGCAGGCGACGATGTCCGCGACGCCGGCCACCTGCGCCGGCACGGCGCTCATGATCAGCGAGCTGAACAGCGGTGCCTGGCCGGCCGGGACGTAGCAACCGACCCGAGCCAGCGGACGGACCATGTGCCCCAACCACCCGTCGGGACCCGGCACCAGCGCCGCCTCGCGTGGTTGACGCTCGTGGAACGCGCGAACGCGCGCGATGGACGTGTCGATGGCCGAGCGCAGCGCCGGTTCGAGCGCTGCCGCGGCCGCCTCGATCGCGTCTACCGATACGGCGAAACGCTCCAGACGAACGCCGTCGAAGCGCTCGCTGAACTCGCGCAGCGCGTCGTCGCCACGCTCGCGTACGGCCTCGATCACGGCTTCGACCTGGGCGCGGCGGACGGGGTCGGCCGCATCTGGAGCGCGGTCTTGCATGGCCGCCAGTGCGGCGTCGGTTCCTCGGAGCACCTGCATGAGCGCCCACTGTACCGCCGGCGGGCACGCGTCGATGCGCGGTAGCATACGCGCCATGACGCTGCGTGGGACGCACGTGATCGTCGTCGGCGCCGGCATCGTGGGCGCCGCGGTGGCATGGTCGCTGACGTGTGCCGGCGCCCGCGTGACCGTCCTCGAACGCGCCGCCGCGGCGGCGACGGGCGCAACGGGCCGCTCGGCCGCGGGCCTCCGTCACCAGTTCTCCGCGCCCCAGAACGTGCGCTTCTCGGCCTACGGTGCACGGCGCTACGCAGGCTTCGAGGCCGAGGTCGGCGTCGACGCTGGCTTCCGCCGTGTCGGGTACGCCTTCCTCATCCCCGAAGACGCCGTCGAGGGCTGGCGGCGCCAGGCCGCGACCGTCCGCGCGCACGGTGGCCGGGTGGAGTTGCTGGCGCCGCAGGTGGCCGCCGTTCGCTGGCCATGGCTCGACCTGTCCGGCGTCGGCCTCGTCAGCTACGGTCCCGACGACGGCGTGCTCGACCCTCACGCGGTGACGCTCGGTTGGCTCGGGGCCGCCCGTGCGGGCGGCGCCGTGGTGCGATTCGAGGCCGAGGTGACCGACCTCGCGCCCTCGGCCGCTGGTTGGCGGGTCCACACGGCGCACGGCGCTCCGCTGAGCGGAGACGTGGTCGTGAACGCCGCCGGACCGCAGGCTGGTCGGGTCGCAGCACTCGCAGGCGCCAGCGTTCCCGTCGTGCCGTCTCGGCGCTCCGTCTACGTCACCACGCCGGTGTCGGGGATCGCGCTACCGACCCCGTTGACGGTCGACGTCGCGTCGGGCGTGTGGTTGCGCTCCGAGGGCGAGCGGGTGATCTTCGGTCGCTCCAACCCCGCCGAACCGCCGGGCGAGAACGAGCGGGTCGACTGGGACTGGCTCGAACCGACGCTGGAGCGTGCCCTGCCCCGCTTCCCCTTCCTGGCCCGCGCCGAACTCGATCGGCGCGCCTGCTGGGCGGGTCACTACGAGGTGACGCCCGACCATCTCCCACTGATCGGCTGGGACCCTGCGCTCCCCGGGCTGCTGCATGCCGCCGGCTTCTCCGGCCACGGCGTCCAACACGCCCCTGCGACCGGCGCCGCCGTGGCCGCGTTGGTGGCGGGCGAGCCGCCGCCGTTCGACCTGACACCGTTCGCTCCGGGCCGCTTCGCCGAGGGCCTGCGGGCGAGGGGCGATGGCGAAGTCGCGATCGTCTGACGCCCGCCCCCGAGCCCGTGCGTGCTCACGCACGCACGGCCGCTCGACGACGACGCTGGGATGCGACGCGATCGCACACGTGAACGGCCGCCCTCGAGGGCGGCCGTTCACGTGTGCCGTACCGCTGGGCACGGAACCTGGGTCCCGGACCCGTGGCCACGGGTGGCGCGCGCCTCAGGCCTGCGTGCCCTTGGCGACGCTCACGAGCTGCTTGAAGGCAGCGGGCTCACGCACGGCGAGATCCGCGAGGATCTTCCGGTCGACCTCGACACCCGCCTGGCGCAGGCCATGCATGAAGCGCGAGTAGCTCATGCCCTCTTGGCGCGTGGCGGCGTTGATGCGGGTGATCCACAGGCGCCGGAAGTCGTTCTTCTTGTCTCGGCGATCGCGGTACTCGTAATCGGCGGCGTTGAGCAGCGTCTGGGTGGCGGTGCGGACGCTCTTGCTGCGCAGGCCCCAGAAACCCTTTGCGCGCTTGAGGATCTTCTGGTGGCGGGCGCGGCGGACCGTCCCGGTCTTGACTCTAGGCATGGTCGGCCTCCCTCAGTCGTACGGCAGCAGGCGCTTGATGCGCTCTGCTTCCGTGGTGGCGAGGACGAGGACGGTCCGACCCTGACGGATGCGCTTCCCTGACTTCTTGAAGTTCAGGTGGCGCTTCCCGGATCGCATGGCCGTGACCTTACCTCGCCCAGTGATTTTCACACGGGCTTTGGTGCCCTTATGGGTCTTGAGCTTCGGCATGCGGTGGTGCTCCTTGGTACGAGGCGGAGCCTCGTGTGGGATCGTTGCCGGCGCTCAGCCGGCAGCCTCGGCCGATTCGGCGGCCTCGTTCGGGGTGGTCGGCGCGACGACCACGTTGGGTCGCAGCACCATGTTCATGTCCATCCCCGAGATGACTGGGGACGAGTCCACGACGGCGATCTCGGTGACGTCGGCGGCGACCCTGTTGAGGATGTCCTGACCGAGCTCGGGGTGCGTCCGCTCACGTCCCCGGAACATGATCGTGACCTTGACCTTGTGACCCTGTTTGAGGAACCGACGGATGTGGTTCACCTTGGTCTCGTAGTCGTGTCGATCGATCTTGATCCGGAACTTGATCGCCTTCATCTCTTGCGATCGCGAGCGCTTGCGCGCCTCCTTGGTCTGCTGCTGCAACTCGTAACGGTACTTACCGTAATCGAGCAACTTGGCGACCGGTGGCTGCGCCTGCTCTCCGACCAAGACGAGATCGAGGTCCTGTTCACGCGCCATGCGCATGGCGTCGCGCGTCTCCAGGATGCCCCGCTGCTCTCCGTCGGCGTCGATGAGACGTACCTGACGTACGCGGATCTGCTCGTTCACCTTCATCTCTCTCGCGATGGAACCGTCACCTCCCGGGTGCATGCGACGCGGCTGTCGCCGCCCCGCCGGCCCGGAACCTCCGGCCGGAGGGACGACCACGCCTCACGGCGCACGGCGTTCGAGTGTAGCAGACCGCAGCCCTCCAGGGCAACGCGACGGTAGCCTAGCGTGTGACGACTCCCCCCGATCCACTCGCCCGCGACGGTTCGGCAGAGCGCCCCCTGCGCCTCGGCTTCTCGCCCTGCCCCAACGACTGCGTCGTTTTCCACGCGCTGCTGCACGATCCGGGGCTGACCGACCTGCACTTCGACGTGGTCCTCGACGACGTCGAAGCCCTCAACACGATGGCGGACGCGGGCACGCTCGACGTCGCCAAGGTCTCGTACCACGCCGCCGCGACGATGCTCGAGCGCTGGGCGCTCCTCCCCTCGGGCGGCGCGCTCGGCCGGGGCGTCGGACCGCTGATCGTCACGCGCGAACGCGTCGACGACCTCCGTGGCCTGGTCGTCGCCGTGCCGGGCGGACGCACGACCGCCAGGCTCCTCCTGGCGCTCGCCCATCCGCAGGCGGTCACCACCGAGATCCGTTACGACCGCATCATGCCGGCGGTCGCCGCAGGCGACGTCGCTGCCGGGTTGATCATCCACGAGTCGCGCTTCACCTACGCGGAGCACGGCTTGCACGCGCACAGCGACCTGGGGGCGTGGTGGGAGACGAGCGTCGGCGAGCTGATCCCGTTGGGTGCGATCGGGGTGCGGCGCGACCTGCCGGCCGCTCTCCAGAGCGAGGTCGCACGAGCGGTGCACGCGTCGGTCACGGCCGCGTTCCGCGATCCTGCGGCGAGCGAGGCGTTCGTTGCACGCCACGCCCAGGAGATGTCGCGCGAGGTACGGGCCAAACACGTGGCGCTGTACGTGAACGAGCACACCCTCGACGTCGGAGTGGAGGGGCGCCGCGCCGCCACGGCGCTCATACGCGCCGCCCGAACCGTCCACGGCATCGACGACACCGGTATCGACCCCTTCGTCGCTTGGCAGCCTCCGACCGGCGGGCCGTGACGTTGCACGCTCTCGGCACGTTGATCCGCGACGCCTGGTGGGCGGCATCCGCCCCCACGAGCTTCTACCGCATGCTGCACGCGGAGAGCGCGCCACGCCTCGCTCGGGCGTGCGCGGCCGCCGCGCTGTCCGTCGTGCTCGCTTGCGCGACGCTGGCGCTGGCCTTCGTGCGAGCGACCGGCTCGGACGGCTTCCTCCTCACCTGGGGGTTCCTGAGCGCCATCGCGCTGCTGCTCCTCGCCATGCTGCTCCTGCTCGGAGGGCTGGTGATGGTGCGCCCCGCCGCACTGGATCTGCGCGCCTGGGAGATCAGCGCCTGGGCGTGGGTACCAGCGGGAGCGCTCGCTGTCTCGCTGATGCCGGCGGCTTTCTTCGCGCCGCTCCCCACCAGCATCGTGGGCTTGGTGGCGTGGCCCTTCTGGCACGTGGCCATGGTCGCGAGCGGGGTGAGCGTGTTCGCTGCGCAGCGCAGGGTGGTGACCGTGGCGCTGTACCTCGTCGCGGTGTTCCTGGTGCCGGGCCTGCTGGTGGCCGTCTCGTACGCGGTGATGAGCGGCATGGCAGGGCCGTGAGCGCGGGGACGCCGAGGTAGAGTGACCCATGGCCACCTTCACCGTGGGCGAGGAGGTCCTCTTCGAGGACGAGCGCTACGTCGTCTCGGAGATCGACCGCACCGACGGGCGCTACCGGCTCTTGGCGACGACACCTGTCGGCGCCCGTGTCGTGTGGGCACCGTATGCCGCTCTGCGCAAGCTGGAGCGCTATACCACCGCGCTCGACGACACCACCCGGATGGCGCCGCGCCGCTGAAGTCCCTCAGCCAACGCTGACGGACAACGTCTGGGCCGCTTGCCGCCCCGCCTCGGCAGAGGCCGTGAGGTCGCACGGTCCACCCGCACAGAGGCCGAACGCGTACAGGCCGGGGAGGCGCCGCACGCGGCCGTGATCGTCGGTCTCGTCGGCGTGCAGAGCGTGGAACGTCACGCGGTAGCCCGGCGAGAGGGCGTCGCCCTCGATGCTCGCCTCCCTGTCGACGAAGCGCACCCCGAGCGCACCCAAGCGCTCGAAGAGGGCGTCGTCCGCGAGCTCGGACAGGCGCCCGGCCCGCTCCATCGTGTCCCCCACCGTGAGCCTGGCGCCGAGGAACGTCCCGAGGCAGAGCGCCACGCGGGGCGCGGCGCGCTCGACCCCTTCCCACGTCGCCACGCCAGTCACGCGGCCGGCCTCATCGAGGCGCAGGTCGACGACCGTCGACTGCAACACGTGCAGGGCAGGCTCTCGCTCCAGGTCTCGCTTGACGCCGCGATGCAGCGCCCGGGCCGACCAGCGCGAGGCGCTACGGGCCTCGTGAGCGACGCCCGCGAGCACCCCTCCCGAGGGCGCCTCGAAGGACCACCCATCGCCCGGTAGCGTGGCGATCGTGTCGAGGCTGGTGGTGACGAGGAGCGTCGAGACGCCACCCCTCGCCAAGCGCCAGGCGGCTTCGCTGCCCGTGATCCCGCCCCCCACGACGATGACGTCGGGCTGATCGGCGGGCTGATCGGCAGCACCCACGGCGGCTCCAGACGGCATGCTCAGCTGGTCGGGTCGGGGAACGCCAGGAAGGGCTGCCGGTGGCCCTTCGCGCGAACGGTCACGAACCCCCCGCTCGCCAGCCGCTGCACGATGAGCACGCCGCGTGCGGCCCCGAGCGACTCCATCGGGGTGTCCGCCTCGACCACGATGCGCAGGTGCAAGGGCCGAGCCGAGCGCAAGACGCCGAGTTCGTAGCGCCGCCGCGGCCCCGTTCGGTACCCGAAGAAGACGTCGGGCGGGTCGTCGTCGGCGTACACGCACGTGAGCGAGCGGGCGTCGCCGGCGCGGTACGTGGCGACCGCCTCCCACACCAACAGGTCCACCTCGTCAGCGTCCACGTGGCGCACCTCGGGCTTGACCGTGTCGCCGTAGAAGGCCGCCGGGAAGCGACGCGACTGCACGTAGAAGCCTCTCGCACCCACGCGCAGCGTCATCACCTCGTTGTCGAAGTTGCGGCCTCGAACTTGGCTCTTGAGCTGGGAGATCGCCAAGCCGTAGCGCCGGTCGTGCTGGGCTGCGAACACCTCCCAGTCGGGATCGACCAGGGCGGCGTCGGTGTTGACGCTGAGGCCGGTGAGCCCGGAGCGCGCGCTCTCGAGGTTCACGCCGCGACCCCGACGTGCACGGCCGACACGCCGAAGCTCTGGAGGCGGTGACGAACCGGGTCGAACCCGGCGCGGGCGAGCGCCTGTGTGAGCTCGTCGGGGTCGAGGAACGCCTCGGTCGAGGCCGGCAGGTAGGCGTACGCGGTCCGGTCTCCGGAGAGCCAGCCGCCGATGATGGGCATCACGGTGCGACCATACCAGCGCAAGGCGCGTCCTGCGAGGTTCGCAGGCGGCGGCGGGAACTCGAGCACGACCACGCGCCCGCCCTGGCGCAGCACGCGGCGCATCTCGCGCAGGCCGGCCTCGACGTCGGCGAAGTTCCGCAGACCATAGGCGACCGTGAGGGCGTCGAAGCGTCCTTCCTCGAACGGGAGGGCGAGTGCGTCGGCGTGCAGCAGTGGCAGCTCGAGCCTCGCTCTCCGCACCTTCGTGCGCCCGACGGCCAGCATCGCCTCGGCGAAGTCGACGCCGACGACGTCCGCCTGCGGACGTGCGCGCTTCAGCATCAACGCCATGTCCGCGGTTCCGGTGGCAACGTCGAGGACGCGCACCGGATCGTCCGCCAGCGCCTCGCGCACGGCCTCGCGCCGCCACGCCGTGTCGACGCCGCCGCTGAGCACGCGGTTCAGGCGGTCGTAGCGCGGAGCGATGCGGTCGAACATCGCTGCCACCACGGGGCCCTTGTCGGGGGCCTGTCCGGGCGGCGGCGTCGTCACTGCAACCCCGCGGCGCGTAGGAAGGCGTCGAGCTTCGTGGGTGTGAAGCTCGAGAGCGACGCCGCGACGTCCCCGAGCTCGAGCGTCGGAACCGAGCGCCGGCCGTCGTTCAGCGCGATCAGCCGAGCGAGCGCAGCCTCGTCGTGTTCGACGTCGACCTCGCGGAACGCGAGGCCCGCCGCTTCGAGCGCGCGCTTGGCGGCCCGACAGTCCCCACACCACCCAGTGGTGTACATCGTGATCAACGGTTCCTGCATCCCTTGTCCTCCAGGCGGCGCGCGGCGTTTCGAGCACCACGGCGACGCTACCAGGCTGCCCCCGACGCCCGCTGTCGCCATGCGTACGCTGTCGCGCATCGCGGCATCGGGCGCGGGCCGTCTGCTACGATGCCGCGTTGGCGCCGACGCCGTCTTGGCGCGCGCCCCAGGAGCCCGCATGCGCTATCGCAACCTCGCCATCATCGCCCACGTCGACCACGGCAAGACCACCTTGGTCGACGGCATGCTTCGCCAGTCCAACGTCTTCCGCGATCACCAGGAGGTCGTGGAGCGGGTGATGGACAGCAACGTGCTCGAACGCGAGCGCGGGATCACCATCCTGGCGAAGAACACCGCCGTCGTGTGGAACGGTGAGCGCATCAACATCGTCGACACACCGGGTCACGCCGACTTCGGTGGCGAAGTCGAACGCGCGCTCGGCATGGTCGACTCCTGTCTGCTGCTCGTCGACGCCGCCGAGGGGCCGATGCCGCAGACCCGCTTCGTGTTGCGCAAGGCCCTCGCCCTGGGGCTGCGACCGATCGTCGTGATCAACAAGGTCGACCGTAAGGACGCCCGGCCCGACGAAGTGGTGAGCCTGACCTTCGACCTGATGGTCGAGCTCGGCGCCGACGACGACCAGCTCGACTTCCCCATCATCCACGCCATCGCGCGCGAGGGCCGCGCCTGGCGCGAGGGCGACGAGCCGGAGGGCGACCTGACGGCGCTCTTCGAGACGATCCTCACGCACGTGCCAGTCGCCAGCGGCGATCCCGAAGGGCCGTTCCAGTTCCAGGTTGCGAACCTCGACTACTCGGACTTCCTCGGTCGCGTGGCACTCGGACGCGTGTTGCGAGGCTCGGTCTCGGCTGGCGACACGGTCGTGCGGCTCACCGGTGATGGTAAGGCGGTGCGCGCGCGCCTGACGAAGGTCTACACGCACCTCGGGCTCCAGCGCATCGAGGTCGAGCGCGTGGTCGCCGGCGACATCGTGGCGCTCGCGGGTATCGACGACGTGCAGATCGGCGAGACGATCGCCGATCCGGAGCGGCCCGAGGCGCTGCCGAGGCTCACCGTCGACGAGCCCACCGTCAGCGTGACCTTCTCGCCGAACACGAGCCCCTTCGCCGGTCGCGACGGGCGTTACGTCACCAGCCGCCACATCGCCGACCGCCTCGAGCGGGAGTTGCTCACCAACGTGGCCCTGCGCGTCGAACCGCTCGGCGGCGAGTCGTACCGGGTCGCGGGGCGGGGCGAGCTGCACCTGTCGATCCTGATCGAGCAGATGCGGCGCGAAGGCTTCGAGTTCTCGGTGTCCAGGCCGCAGGTGATCATGAAGACGATCGACGGGGTCCGCTGCGAACCGTTCGAGAAGGTCGTCGCCGACGTGCCGTCGGACACGATGGGCAGCGTGATGGAGGGGTTGGCCACCAGGCGTGGCCAGCTGCTCGACATGAGCCAGGGCGAGACGCGAGCGCGCCTCACCTTCTCCATGCCGAGCCGCGGTCTGTTCGGCTTCCGCACGCAGTTCCTGTCGATGACCCAGGGCGAGGGCATGCTCAGCCACGTCTTCGACGGCTACGAGCCGTACGTCGGCGCCCTACGGATCCGCCCCTACGGCTCGCTGGTGTCGATGGAGCAGGGCGAGGCCTTCGCGTACGCGATCTGGAAGCTCCAAGAGCGGGGCGTGTTCTTCATCGACCCCGGCACCGAGATCTACGTCGGCATGGTGATCGGCGCCAACAGCCGGCCCGGCGACCTCGAGGTCAACCTGACCAAGAACAAGAAGCTGACCAACGTGCGCGCCTCGGGTTCCGACGACAACATCGTGCTGGTGCCACCGAAGCGACTGACGCTCGAGGCCTGTCTCGAGTACCTCGCCGACGACGAGCTCCTCGAGGTGACGCCGAAGCACCTCCGACTGCGCAAGCGACTGCTTGACGCCAACATGCGCAAGCGCGAGGCGAAGCGCGCCAACGAATCGACGGACGCCGACGACACGGCCGTCGCTGCCGGCTGAGCACACGACCGGCGCCGCTCAGGCGCGCTCCTCGACGTGTTCGACCTCGATCGGGTCGAACGCCTGGTCTTGGCTGGCGACCACGCGCCGTTCCCGGACGAGCTCCAACAGGCCCGCGAAGAACACGGTCCGGGTCGACCAATCCGCCGGTGCCGACAGGCTGGCGAGGTCGGCACGGCGGACCGTTCGGAGCCGCTCCAGGATGCGGCGCATCGCTTCGGGCACGCTGAGGCGGTCGCGGACGATCTCGAAGTACGCGTTGGACCTGTAGCGTGCCGCGAGCGCCGCGAGTCGTCCGAGCGCCACTTGGATCGGTCGGGTGCGGCGCGGGAAGCGCACGTCGGGTGGCCGCGCGGCGACCAGGTGACGCCTGCGCTCGCGCCGCTCGCGCAAGAAGGCGATGGCGTGCTCGAGACGCGCGAGCGTCTCGACCGCTTCGACCGCCTCGCCCCGCACCTGCTCCAGGGCCTCGTCGTCGTCGACGCGCGGAGGACGCGGGAGCAACAAGCGGAGCTTGAGTTCGATCACCTGCGCGACCGCCGGTAAGGCTTCGCTGGCCAGGTCGAGATCGCGTTCGGCGTGCCGCTCGAAGTACCGTAGGAAGTCGTCCACGAGCCGTCGGAGGTCGAGGGCTGTCGGCGCCAGCCGGCCTCGGCGCAGCGCCGAGGCGAGCTCCGTCAGCGTCCCCTCGAACCCGTCCTGGTCGACCATGAAGCCTGCCATGACGATGTCCGCCGGTCCTCCGACGTCGCTCATCGGGTGGCCTCGTCCGCGAGGTGGGCGACGTCGTTCACGCGCTCGACGATGGTGAGTCCCTCTTCGAACCGGACCTGGGAGACGCTGGTGTGGTCGACCTCGAGCCGCACGCGCCAGCGCGGCCGGTCGACGCCGAGCACGTGCGCGAGCAGCATCTGGATCGTCCCCGAGTGGCAGACCGCCACGACGTCGGCACCCTGCCAGCGTCCTGCGGCCTCGTCGAGCCAGGCGATCGCACGGTCTTGGAGCGCTCGATACGACTCCCCCCGCGGCGCGGGGCGACCGAACGGGTCGGCGGACCACCACGACCAGGCCGGGTGGGCCTCGTTCTGCTCGAAGGTGCGCCCCTCGAACACGCCGAAGTCGAGCTCTCGCAACCGCGCGTCGTACAGCAGCCGGTGCCCCGGGAACGCGATCGCGGCCGTCTCGGCGGCGCGGACCGACGGGCTGCTCAGGACCACGTCCAGCGGCTCGAGCCATGCGGCCTGCTCCCGGAGCCGCTCGGCCTGGGAGCGGCCTCGCGCCGTCAGCGGCACGTCGCTATGGCCCTGGAAGCGCCCCTCGCTGTTCCAGGCCGTTACTCCGTGGCGGATCAAGGTGAGTCGTCGCATCGGCGCCGTAGGCTACCGCGGCCTGGGTCGGCGGAGGGCGAGCGAGGTGCGTGGTATCCTCACGTATGCGAGATATCAGCGGCACGACGGCGTTCGTGACGGGCGGGAGCAAGGGCATCGGTCGCGCGGTGGCGGTGGCGCTGTGCCGTGCCGGTGTGCATGTGACCATCACGGGACGCGACGAGGACGCTCTCGAGGCGAGCGCTGAAGCGATCCGCGGCGCGGCCGAGGGCGCCGCCGAGGTCTTGCCGGTCGTCGCCGACGTGCGCGATCCCCGCGCGCTCGAGCGCGCGACCGCCGCCACCGTCGCTCGCTTCGGCGGCATCGACCTGGTCGTCGCCAACGCCGGCGTCGGCTACTTCGGTTCGATCGTCGACATGTCTGCCGACGACTGGCACGGCGTCATCGACACGAACCTCAGCGGCGTGTTCCACACCGTCAAGGCGACACTGGACGCGCTGATCGAGCGGCGCGGCATGCTGATCACCATCGGCTCGCTCGCGGGTGTCAACACGTTCGCGGGCGGTAGTGCGTACAACGCGTCGAAGTTCGGGCTCGTGGGTTTCACCCAGGCGATCATGCTGGACTTGCGTGAACGAGGGGTGCGCGTGAGCACGATCATGCCCGGCTCCGTGGCGACGCACTTCAGCGGCCACGAACCCCGCCCCGAGGACGCCTGGAAGCTGCAGGGCGACGACATCGCCGACACCGTCCTCTACCTGATGCGCATCGACGAACGGGCGCTGCCCTCCAAGATCGAGATCCGTCCGAGCCAGCCGAAGCGGGCCTGAGCGAGCCGTGGCCTACCCCCTGTTGCGGAGCGCGCTGTTCCGTCTCGAACCCGAACAGGCACATGCGCTCGTCATGCACGGCTTGGTCTTCGCGCACCATCACCCCGGTGCACTGCGGTTGTTGCGTTGGACCTTCGCGCCGAGCGATCCGCGCTTGCGCGTCCGCTGCTTCGGCCTCGACTTCGCCAACCCGCTCGTGCTCGCGGCGGGCTTCGACAAGGACGCCGACGCCAGCGCCACGTGGCCGGCACTGGGCTTCGGCAGCGCCGAGCTCGGCACCGTGACCGCGCTGGCGCAGCCGGGCAACCCGCGCCCGCGCGCCTTCAGGATCCCCGAGGAACGCGCGGTGATCAACCGCATGGGCTTCAACAACGCCGGCGCGGCCGCGCTCGCGGCTCGCCTGCGCGCCGCCCGCTCGCGGCCCTGGTGGCCCGACGCCCCCGTTGGCGTCAACGTGGGCAAGAGCCGCGTGGTCGAGATCGAGGACGCGCGCGACGACTACGAGCGCGCACTGAGGGCCGTGTGGGACGTGGCCGACTACCTCGTGTTGAACGTGAGTTCACCGAACACGCCGGGCCTGCGGGCTCTGCAAGGGGGAGCCCACCTCGACGCGCTGCTCGGCGTGGTGGACACGCTGCGCTCGTCACTCGGCCCCAAGCCCGTGCTGCTCAAGATCGCTCCGGACCTCGACGAGGCTGAACTCGACGACGTGGTCGCGGCCGTGGAGCGGGCCGGTCTCGACGGCTTCGTCGCCACGAACACCACCGTGAGGCGCGACATGCTGCGCCGCGATCCCGGCGAGGCCGGTGGCCTGTCGGGCGCCCCGCTCGGGCCCTTGGCGCTCGAGGTGCTCACCGCCCTACGCGCTCGGACGCGCCTGCCGCTCGTCGCCTCGGGCGGCATCGAGACGCCCGACGACGTGATCGCACGGCTCGAGGCCGGCGCGACCCTGGTGCAGGCCTACACGGGGTGGATCTACCGCGGACCCTTCATGGCGCGGCACGTCGCGAAGGGGCTCCTGCGCTGGCTCGAGCACGCTGGGGCGAGCGATCTCCAGGCCTGGCTCGACGCGCGGGACATCGCCCACGCACGAGCCGATGCCCCGGCGGCGGCGCGTGCCGCGCACCGGACCGGAGACGATCAGGCGCGCTGACGGCGCTGCACCAGCAGGCGCGATTCGCTCACGCCGTGGTGCGCGTTCAGCAGGCGCGCCAGGACGAAGAGCAGGTCCGAGAGCCGGTTGAGGTAGACGATCACCGTGGCGTTGACGTCGCTCGCCTCGTGCGACAGCCGCACCGCGGCACGCTCGGCCCGGCGCGCGACGGCGCGAGCCTGATGGATGGTGGCGCTCGAGATGTGCCCACCCGGCACGATGAACTGACGCAATGGTTCGAGCTCGCCGTCGAACCGGTCGATGGCCTTCTCGAGGACGGCCACGTCGGACTCGTCGATGAGGGCCAGGTGCGAGCGCTGCGGTGCATCGCCGGGCGTCGCGAGATCGGCGCCGACGTCGAACAGGGCATGCTGCACGCCCGCGAGCAGCTTGTCGACCTCGGCGTCGTCGACGAACGCCCGCGCCACGCCTAGCGCTGCGTTCAGTTCGTCGACGCTCCCGTAGGCCTCGACGCGGACGTCGTCCTTGCGCGTGCGCGAGCCGCCGTACAAGCCGGTCGTGCCGTCGTCTCCGGTCTTCGTATAGAGCTTCATGCGGCAGTGTAGCCCCGCGCGGCCGGCCGGCGCGGCGGGCCGCGCCACCATGTCGGCCTACCCGTCCGAGGTCCCGCTCACAGGAGACCGAGTTCGGCACCCGTCGACCGAGCGGCGGCGCGGCCCGACAGCAGCGCCAGCGGCACGCCACCGCCAGGATGGACCGTTCCGCCCGCCAGCACCAGGCCGCGCGCACCGCGCAGCCGCGGGCCCGGGCGTAGCGCGCCGAGTAGGCCGTGTGGGGCGGCGCCGTACAGCCGGCCGCGATCACCGAATGCGGCGAAGTCCTCGGGCCCGAGCCAACGGCTGGCCACCAACTCGTCCTCGTCCCATGCGAAGCCGCGCCGAGCCAGGCCGCGCAACAGCGCCGCGCGCCCTGCGGCCAGCCGCGCCGAGCGCGTCTCGGCATCGTCCGCCACGGGCAGCGCAGGTGCGTTGGCCATCACGAAGCGGTTCTCGCCTCCGGCTGGGGCGTCCCCAGGCTCACCATGCGCGGTGACGTTGAGGTAGAGCGTCGGGTCGAGCGGATGAGCGCCCGCGGCGATCGCGTCGAACTCCTCGCCGTAACGCTCGGGGAACACGATGGTGTGGTGTGCCAGGCGCTCGTCACGGCGGCGCAAGCCCGCCAACAGCACCAGTCCCGAGAGGCTCGGAGGTCGCCGCGTCCGCTCCCTCCCGAGCCAGCCGAGCACCACGTCCCGGTCCACCGCTGCGACGACGGCGTCGCAGCGCAGCGCAGCGCGCTCCGTGACCACCTCGCGCACCGCGCCCCCAGCGACGCCGAGACGCTCGACGGCCTCGCCCATGCGCAGCTCGACGCCGCGCTCGACGAGCGCAGCGTGCAGGGCCCGCACGAGGGCGTACATGCCGCCGGCCGGGTGATGCACGCCGAGGCCGAGCTCGACCCAGGCGACGTTGTGCAGCACGGCCGGAGCGAGGCGTGGATCAGCTCCGACGTAGGTGGCGAAGCGTTGGAAGAACGGCCCGAGGAGCGGTCCGTCAGCGCCCAGCGACGCCAACAGGCTGGGCAGCGCGCGGCCGGGTGATGCGGCGAGACCATGCCGGAGTCCGTAGCGGGCCAACTGCCACGGCCCGGGCGCGCTGCCGTGGACGAACACTGGCGCGGCGGCCTCGTACAGCGAGCGCGCCTTCGCGAGCGCCCGCCGGTAGCCGTCGACCTCGGCAGGGCTCAGACCCTCGAGCGTAGGCTCCAGCTCGCGGTGGACGTCCCACACGCGACCGTCGGGGTAGATGTAGCGGCACAGTGGCGAGGCCGGCCGGAAGTCGATGGGACACTCGGACCCCACCCCCTCGAACGTGCCGCGAACGACGTCGGGCAGCGTGAGCACGCTGGGACCGGTGTCGAAACGATAGCCGGCTGCTCGCCACTCGCCCGCCTTGCCGCCGAGCCGCGGAGCGCGCTCCACCAGGGTGACGCGGGCACCACCGTGCGCCAGCCACAGCGCGGCGCTCATGCCCGCGAAGCCACCGCCGAGGACGGCGACGTGCGGCCGCCGCCGCGCGGCTCCAGGCCCGGAGTCCGCTTCTCTCACGCGTACCGTCTCCCCCGCCACTCGTACCCCCCGCGCCAGCGCATGGCCTGCACGATCACGGGCAGCAGCGCCAGCGGGCCGAGGGGCTGGAGCAGGGCTTCGACCGGAGGGCGCGCCGCGATGCGGTTGGTGAGCGCCCGCAACCCGAGTCCGGCCAACGCGATGCCCAACCAACGCGCGTCGACCACGGCGAGAGGCCACGCCACGGTGTACGTGAGTGCGTTGAGCGACCACACGAGTGCGAGGACCACCGGATGGCCGGCGGCGGCGAGGACGTTCTTCGCGAAGCCCCGCACCGCCGCGGCGTAGCCGTCGTACATCCTGGTGCTGATCAGGTCGCCCCCCAGCGTCAACACCACCCGGCCGCCCAGGCGCTTGACGCGCTGTGCGGCGCGGACGTCCTCCAGCACCTCGGCGCGCAGCGCTGCATGGCCGCCGAAGCGCTCGTACGCGGCCCGCGCCCAGGCCATGCACTGACCGTTGGCGCCGGTGGCGCTCGCGGGGCGCGGCAGGCGCGCCAGTGGCGCAGGGAGCGTCGTGAGGAGCAGCATGTCGACCAGCGGTACCAGCATGCGCTCACCCAACGTCTCGCAGCGCTGCCGTGGCCAGCACGTGAGCAGGTCCGCGCTGGTCGTTGCGAGCGCCCTGCGCACGGCCGCCAGCGCACCGCGCTCCCAGGTCACGTCGGCGTCGGTGAACACGAGGAGGTCGCCCCGCGCCGCTTGCGCGAGCTGGTGGCAGGCCCAGTTCTTGCCCGACCAGCCGGTCGGCAGGGGTGCGCCCGCGAGCACGCGAAGACGCGGCTCGTCTGCCGCAGCGGCGGCCAGGAAGGCTCCGGTGCCGTCGCTCGAGCCGTCGTCGAGGACGAGGACCTCGTCCGCGCCTTGGGCCAGCCACGTCGGCAGCGTGTTCGGCAGCGTGGCGATCTCGTCGCGGGCAGGGATCAACAGCGAGACGGTGGCATCGCCCTGTGGGTGCCCCGAACCGCTCGTGGGCGCGGCGCCGACGCGCCGCAGGCTCGGGAAGGTGAACGCGTTGACGAGCGCGACCAACCAGCCGAACGTCAGGAACGCCGCCGCGAGCCACCAGGCCACCTGCGACGCGAGCAACAGCGTGTCGCTCACCCGCCCCACCAACGACGCCAGCCTTGGACGCGCTCCTGCGTCGAGCGCCTCCCGGCGTACCAGAGGGCGTAGCCGGGCAGCGGCCGTTCCGGCTCAGTCGCACCGGCGATGTCCGCGTCGATGCGTGCGAGCAGCCCTGCCACCGCCGCACGCTGGCGCTCCGGTCCGGCGTGCAGGGCCAGCGCGGCGCCCTGGCGCACGTAGACCTCTGGGTACTGACCGCCACGCACGACCACGCGCCAGGCCATCGGCAGGGCGGGCACATCGCCCAGGCGCGCGATCGTCGCCGCGCCAGGGGCGAACGGAGCGAGCGCGCCCGCGGGCCCGAGGCGCCCCTCCGGGAAGACGAACAACCACGCGCCCGAGCGAGCGACACGCACGGCCGATCGGAGCGCCGTGGTGTCGATCGCGCCGACGCGTTCGAAGAAGGGGTAGCGCCGCAGCGTGGCGCGGTCGACGAGGACG
>PWQI01000364.1 GCA_003556805.1 Trueperaceae bacterium
TACCTTTGTCCTGGACGCCATCGTGGGTCGACGGGAGCATGAGGGTTGCGCCCAACCCCTGGAGGTGGACCGATGCGCTTCCTGATCGTCGGTGCCGGTGTGATCGGCGTGACGTACGCGTTGCGCTCGCGTGGCCACCTGCTGCAGCCGTGCGAGAAGAGCTACCGACGAGGCATCGGGAAGGTTGGAGAGGGGCACATGTCTGGTCGTCGTGAACGGTTCGCCATGGGAAGAGCGCTCGTACTCCTCGCGGTCGTGCTGCTGATGGTCGGCTGCGGGCCAGCACCGATCACCTCGGGCGCACCGCTCGAGGCGTTCGTTGCTCACCTCGACGCGATCGTCCCGGCGTCACTGGGCAGCCATGACGTCCCAGGCGCGGCGGTCGCCGTCATCCGAGGAGGGGAGGTGGTCTGGACCGGAGCCTACGGGCTTGCCGATCGCGAGGTCGGTCGGCCGATGACCGCCGATGCGGTCTTCCAAACGGGGTCGATCTCGAAGTCGGTGTCGTCGTGGGGAGCCATGCGGTTGGTGGAGCACGGCCGAGTCGGACTCGATGACGACCTGACCGGACGCCTGCGGGAGGCGCTGCCCGAGGCCGAGCTGCCGGATGGTCACCCGATCACGCTTCGGCAGGTGTTGAGCCACACCGCCGGCGCCGGTCTCGGACCGATCGGGTTCGAGTATGCGCCGGACGGACCGGTGCCGTCGCTGCGAACCGCGTTGGTGCGCGACCTGGCGTTCGTGCGAGATCCGGGGACGGCGTTCGGCTACTCCAACGTCGGCTTCGACCTGGTCGAACTGCTGATCGAGGAGGTCAGCGGCCGACCGTTCGCGGCCTACATGGAGGAGGAGGTATTGCGCCCGCTCGGCATGGACGGTGCCAGCTTCGCCTGGCGCGAGGTGGACCGCCCGCGCGTACCGGCGGGTCACGATCTGCGCGGTACGCCTGTCGCGCCGTACGTGTACGCGACGAAGGCGTCGGGCGGTCTCTTCGCCACGGTCGGTGACGTCGCGCGGTTCGTCGCCGCGAGCGTGTCGGCGGACCGGCGGCCCGCGACGGACGTCCTGACCGTGGCCAGTGTCGAGACGCTGCACGAGCCGGTGGCGCCCATCGGAGGGGTCTTCGGGGTGGTTGCCGACGCGTACGCGTTAGGCCATTTCGTCGAGACCCTGCCGGATGGTCGTCGCGCCGTGTGGCACGGCGGACAGGGAAACGGCTGGATGACGCATTTCCACGCGGTGCCGGAGGCGGGCGATGGGATCGTGATCCTGACGAACAGCCAACGCAGCTGGCCGCTGATCTCGCGCGTAGTGCGCGATTGGGCGGCGTGGTCGGGTGCTGGAGCGGTGAAGTTCGGACGCATCAGCGCCGGGGCCGGTGTCGTGTGGGCGTTGGTTGCGGTCATCGCTGCCGTGTCGGTGTGGGCCGCAGCGCGGTTGGTGATCGCGGTGCACCGTGGAAGGCGTCGGTTCGCGCCGCTGGCCCGCGCGGGCAGCCGGCGCCGCGCGCTGCAGGGCCTCGTCGGCTTCGCCGCACTGGCAGCGTTGGCGTGGCGTGCATCGCAGCCGTACCTGATCGAGACGTCGGTGTTCCCTGGCGTCGCTGGCTGGCTCGGTTGGGCGCTCGCCGCGTTGGCGATGGTCCTGACGGCGTCGGCAGCGTTCGCGCCTTGTGCCCCACCACGCCGCGGCGGCGGGCTCCGCTACGGGCGGGTGGGTCGAGGTGAGCGTGCGCCGTGATGATCGACGCGCCGCACGTTGCCGCGCTGGTGCGCCGCGCCCGCTCGCGCTTCGGCATTCCGGCCGTCGCCGTCGCGATCCTCGGTTCGGCGGGCGTCACGGTCGAGTGGATCGAGGGGGAGCGGGTCCAGGGCCGGGGCGATGCGGCGACGCTCGACGACTTCTTCCACATCGGCTCGTGCTCGAAGTCGGTGCTCGCGGTCATGGCGGCCCGGCTGGTCGAGGAGGGTCGGATAGCGTGGGACGCACGCCTCTTCGAGGTGGTGCCCGAGCTGGCCGTGGGCGCGCACGAGGCGTACGGCGGCGTCACCCTCGAAGATCTGTTCCTCTGCGAGGCTGGAGTCCAGCCGTTCACGGACGGCGCGAAGGAGCCGCTGCCGGTGTACGACGCCGCGGACGGGGACCCGCGCTGGTCGTTCGCTCGCGATCTCGTGGCGCGGCCGCCAGCATCGAAGCGCAAGGCGGGCCGGTTCGTGCACCTGTACTCCAACGCGAGCTATACGCTGGCCGCGCTCATGCTCGAGCGCGTCTCGGGCCTGCGCTACGAGGAGCACGTGCGGCGGACGCTCGTCGACGCGTGGGGCCTGGCCGTCCACGTCGGCTGGCCGCACGCCGCCGGCGCCGATCAGCCGTGGGGGCACATGCTGGGCACGAAGGCGGTGACGACGTTCGGTCCGGAGCACCCGTACCGCATCCCCGAGCTGCTCACGCCGGCCGGCGACCTGAGCATGACGCCGCGAGGCTTCGCCGCCTACATCCGTGAGCATCTGCGCGGACTGCGTGGCGTCGACGGCCACCTTACGAGCGCGTCGTACGGGCGCATCCACTTTGCCCGGAGGGGCTTCTCGCTCGGCGTCGCGAACGGGGTGCTGGGTGGGAAGCGCTACTCGGGTCTGGACGGTTCTGCTGGGACCTTCTTCTGCAGGGCCGTGCTGGTACCCGAGGAGGACGTCGCGCTGACGGTGATGACGAACGCGGGGTCAGGTTCGGGCTCGATGCGGGCGGTCGACTGGCTGACGCTGGCGATCGTCAAGAGGCGCTTCGGCTGGTGGTGGCGGTTCTGGCTGTGAGGCGACCTGAGACGTTGCGGTCGGCGGGGGCGGCTGGCGCGTGCGCTCGCGCAGTTGCGTGACGGGCCATCGGAGCCGACGCTCGACCCCGTCTCGCCGGATGGCGCGATCGTGCGCGTCCACGTTCGCCCGCTCACCGTGGCGGACGTTGACGCGGTGGCGGCCTCGAGGTGTCGTGTGCACGGCCAACGGGTTCCGTGGATCCAGTGTGCGGTTGCGGTCGTGCTGGTCCAGTGTCGAGGCCGTAGCCGCGACCGGTTCGTTGCCCTGTGCGCAGGCCGGTGGTACGTCGTCGGGTGGCGCATGGAAGCCGCGGGGTATGCCGCCGCCCACAACGCCACCGTGAACCGGGCGGTGTACCGCCCGACCTACCGCGTGGGAACGGGGGGGTTCCCTCCGAAGGCGGCGTTGTCAGCTCCGAGGTGCTGGGTGGCCACGCATCAGGCCGGGGCCTCGCGTCTAGGTTGCTTTGGCTGCTGAATGGATCTACGCTTTGCGCACGGGAGGTTCACATGACGACTCGAGGATTGTTCCTGGTGATGGCCGTGATCGTCGCGTTGAGTGCGTTCCACGCGCACGCACAGCTTCCGCAGACGCTGGACGAGATGAAGGCTGCGCACATCTTGCTCGGTGTCACACCCGAGGGGGCCGTGGAGGCGTTCTTCGGCGCCTGTTTCGTCTTCATGCAGCCCGCAACGCAAGATGCTGGTCGCGAGATGCTTCAGTACGTCGCGCTGCCGCTCAGGGGTGAGGCCACGTGGGA
>PWQI01000380.1 GCA_003556805.1 Trueperaceae bacterium
ATATCGCACTCGATTGTGTCTGAGGATACGCTCATCATTCTTGCCTATAATTTGAAGGGACGGGTGATAGAAGCGGGTCATTCGGAGTTGTTCAGCTTTGATAACAGATCGGTGGTAGTAGAGGAGATCATCCTTTCGGATGCGTCGGGAGGGTTGATAGCGACGAGCGTATTGAACGACGGCAGACCATTGGTACCGGAGAAGTATGAACTGTCTCAGAACTTCCCGAATCCGTTCAACTCGCAGACGACGATCCAGTACGGTTTGCCGCAGGATGTCGCCGGAGTGGAGATAATCATCTATGATTTGTTGGGCAGGCGAGTACGTGTCTTGAGAGAGGACGCGAAGCCGGCGGGGTTCCATCGTATGACGTGGGATGCGCGGTCAGAGGGCGGCTACATGGTATCGAGCGGGGTTTATTTTTATCAGTTGCGTGTGGTTGAACAGCAATCGCTGCAGGTTATAGCTACGCAGAAAATGATGTTTGTGAAATAGGGCCATTTGTCCCCTAGTCAGAGGGTGAGTTCTTGATTGGAAAGAAATAATCACCTATGTTGTATCGATTTTATTTTCAGATCAAGAACAAGCCCTCACTAGGAGGACAAACAAATGTCAAATGAAAGACGTGATCAATTAAGTCGATTAAGTGAAAAACACAGAGAGGGATTATTTTTATGGGAGTTGGAAAATGGATTTGAATTGAGTCCGAAGGTATCCTCTCTGATATTAGAAACTGCAAAAGGATTATTATTGCAGGGTGTAGAAGTTGGTGCTGGTTGTCAACGGATTGTAGGCATAGAGATAGATGAACGTGCTGGTAAGTCTATTCGAGATGTCAAGAAGAAAGAAGTAATCGTTACATTAGATGGTGGTGGCGAGGATATAGCTTACGAGATGAAGTATGGTCGGATCTCACTTCGCCAGATGCGAATTCTTCGTGTGATAGAAGAAGGTATAGATCAAGGCGTAGTCTTCAGTGAGGAAGATTTGAGCAGATTATTTGGTGTTTCGGTTCGAACGCTTAAGCGAGATATACGCTCATTACGAAAGACGGGCTGCGTTGTTAATACTCGTGGCTATGTCCGCGGTATAGGTCGTGCGATAAGTCATAAGCGGTTGATAGTAGAGTTGTATTTACAAGGGAAGACCTATGGAGACCTCGAGAGCCAGACGCGCCACAGTGAACATGCTATACGTCGTTATGTAGAGACGTTTTGTCGCGTAGCCTACAGCAAGGAAAAAGGTGTATTTGATCGTTCTGAGTTGATGTATTTGTTGGGAATTAGTGACGGGTTATTACACGAATATGAATCACTCTATAAAGTGGCTCGGAGAAGTTATAGGGTGCGGTTGAGAGAAATAGTATCACGTTACAGGAATAGTTCTAAAGTAATGGAATATAAGGATTTAGACAGACGCAAAGCCGGCTTCAGGTCAAAAAAAAGAGTATCTCTGGAGGGAGTATGCCGGTAAGAGATCGTTATGAAGCAATCACCAAGCGTAGTTACAAACAAGCTGTAATACATTTACTTGAGAGTGAATATAAGCTTCTGGGCAGTCATCGAGTTCTTGAGCGTTTAGCGGAAGACCTGGAGGAGCTTCATAGGAGATATTATGGTGACCAAAGCCATATGAGTCCCGGGGTATTATGTTGGCGTACCCAGTCATTGGAAGATGATAAGATCTCTTATGGCAAACGAGCAGAAGATTACAAGATGAAGACGATTTATTTACCGTATGTAACTCACGCTGATGTTGAGAAACGAATTAGTCATAAGAAGGGGGTTCGAAATGATAATTATGAGCGGAATGGTAAACGTGAGATAGATCAGATGGTGAGACTGTTGTGGAGTGCCTATGAACAGGGAACGTCATTGACAATTGGTGAGTTATCGGTGATCATGAATCGTTCGCTTACCGTTATCGGAAAGTATGTAAAACAGTATTATGTTGAGCATCCTGAAAAGACGCTGCCTTTGCGTGGGTATATACTTGACCAGGGAAGTAATCCGACCCATAAAGGTTTGATCTGTACGTTGTATGAACGCGGAGTGAGTGAGGTTGATATCGCACGTCAGACAAATCATCACATAAAGTCAGTTGGTCGTTATATAAAGGGGTATGAACGAGTAAAGAAGTTATTGATGGCGGGTATGGAAGATGATGAAATAGTTCGGATATTAGGAATGGGAAAACGGGTAGTTGTTGAATATCGAAAAATCGTTGTTCAGTTTTATCCTGAGTTGAAGAAAAAGAAAACATTAAAATCAACGAAAAGCTATAAAAAATCATCACGGGGACAAATGTCCCAATAGAAAATAAGGAAAATTTTCCGGTAGGTCTTGTAATTTGTTGTTTTTGCGGTTGGCTTAAAATAATACCTAAGAAGTAGAAGTAAAGGGCATCCAGTGTTATTCAACCGGATGCCCTTTCTTTTTAGGTTTACACATTCTATCCAAGTAAAGAGGTGAATCGTGAGTAATTGGTTACGTTTTATTATTATATTTATTCTG
The DNA here is from genome assembly GCA_003556805.1 of Trueperaceae bacterium. GTDB lineage: Bacteria > Deinococcota > Deinococci > Deinococcales > Trueperaceae > CSSed10-48. Next base: position 2,514 of record PWQI01000380.1, read on the forward strand.
TTTGGCTCATTTCAGATTGTATCCGGTCAATTTTATATAGATAGTTTTGATGATACAAACCCGAAATTTGAGCTGCGATCTGCCTGGGTTGCAACTGCAATTCAACTCGATTGGCCGAAAACAACTAACCCCGAAATCGGGGAACGTTCTCTCCGGAATATAATCAGACGATCAAAAGAGATAGGGATGAATGCCGTTGTGTTTCAGGTTGTTGCCCGTGGTGATGCTATGTATCAAAGCGAACGGCTTCCCTGGGCTCCGTGGTTAACAGGTTCTCCCGGAGGGGATCCGGGTTGGGATCCGCTCGAAGTCGCAATCGAGGAGTCACGAAAACTTGGTATGGAGTTGCATGCCTGGTTTAATTTTGCGCTTGTGGCGAGCGATCATACTCCGAAAAGTGCGGATAGCGATCCGCCCCATGTAGTGTATTCACATCCTGATTGGGTTGAAAAAGTTGGCGACAATCACTGGCTGAATCCCGGCATCCCGGATGCACGGCAGTGGCAGATCGACAATGTAATTGAACTCGTTGAGAATTACGATATAGATGCAGTCCATTTCGATTATATTCGTTATCCCGGCGCGTTGCCAAACGATTCCGAAACTATGGATCAATATAATCCGGAGGAAATAGAGAGTATAGCCGACTGGCGGAGATACAACATCACTGAATTTGTCAGGGATGTATACGAGAAAGTAAATTACAGAAAACCCTGGGTAAAAGTCGGTTCGGCGGTATTTGCTCATTATCAGCATTTTCCTGGTGCATGGCCTGCAGGATGGGGATATAGCGATTATTTTCAAGAAAGTAGAGTATGGTTGGAAGAGGAAGTACACGATTATGTTGCACCGATGATCTATTGGGGTATTGGTCAAGATGATGATGCCCCGCGATTTGAGTATTTAGTAAACGAATGGGCAGAGAACTCTTATGGGCGCCACGTTTACGCTGGTACGGCACCCTACAAATCTCATGTTTATAATGAACTTCCTGAGCAAATAGATACAGTCCGGGCAGCAGGTCTGGAAG
>PWQI01000376.1 GCA_003556805.1 Trueperaceae bacterium
CAAGCGTCCCGAATGCGGTTGCTAGAATCATGTATATGGACACCTGCCGGGAAGGCGTGCTGGCGCGCAGCACGCGACTGGTAAGGAGTTGATCGACGTGGCTGACATGCGCATCCTGTTCTTCGGTGCCGGCGTGCTCGGTAGCGTCTACGCCGCACGGCTGCACGAAGCCGGTTTCGGCGTCACCGTGCTCGCACGCGGGCAGCGACTCGCGGACATCCGTGAGCACGGCATCGTGCTCGAGACGTTCGGCTCCGGCGAACGGACCAGCACGCCGGTGAAGGTCGTCGACCGGATGCCTCGCGACGAGCACTTCGACGTGTGCGTGGTGCCGATCCAAGCGACGCAGGTCGAGGCGGCGCTAGCCACCCTGGCCGAGAACCCGCACATCCCCAGCTTCGTGTTCATGCACAACACCGTGACCGGCTTCGAGCCGTTGATCGACGCCCTGGGCCGCGAGCGCGTGCTGATCGGTCATGCCAACATCGGTGGTGAGCGCGACGGGCACGTGGTGCACTACATGGCGTCGCAGAACATGACGTTCGGTGAACTCGACGGCAGCGAGTCCGAACGCCTGCAGCGCATCGCCGACGCCTTCCGCGCAGCAGGGTTCGGCGTGGAGTTCAACGCCGACATGGACGCCTGGAAGCGCTACCACATGGCGTTCGGCACACCGATGGTCAACGCCATGTACATGGCCGGCAGCTGCAACTACCGGCTGGCCCGCGACCGAGAGGCGCTCCGGAAGTTCATCCGAGGCATGCGTGAGGCCTTCGCGGTCCTGCAGGCGAAGGACTTCCCGATCGAGCCGAAGAGCATGCGGATCCTCGCCGCACTCCCGGACTTCCTGCTGATGCTGCTGTTCCGGATCGTGATGCGGATGCGGATCATGGACATCGGCGGCGCTCGACACGCGCGCAACGCCCGCGAGGAGATGGCCACGTTGAGCCGGCAGTTCCTGTCGCTGGCCAAGGAGACCGACGTGCCGACGCCCACCCTGCGCGAGTTGCACCGCTACGCACTGGAGCCCGCCGTCGCCTGATTCTGGCCGGAGCGGGCGCCGCCGCAGTCAGCGGGTATCGTCCAGGCATGCACCGCACCCAAGAGCCGCAGCCTGTGAGCGACCCACGGCCCGACGCCCGCTTCGACGTCGTCTCCGACCACGGCTTCGACGCGTTCCCGACGCTCGCCAACGACCCGATCGTCACTCCCTTCGTGGTGCAGATCGGCGAGGCGACGCACCGGTCGACCGAGATCCCGCTCGCCGACATCCTCGGCCACCTCGAGGACGGCGGGCCCCACCCGACCACCAGCCAGCCCGCCCCTCAGGTCTACGCGGACAGCTACCGCCAAGCGGAGCGGCCGGTCGTCGCGATCACCGTGTCGTCCGCCCTCTCGGGCAGCATGAACGCCGCCAACCAAGGGCGCGCCCTGGCCCCGGACGTCGACGTCGCGCTCCACGACTCGGGCACCGTCTGCGCCGGGCAGTCGTTCCAGGTGCACGCCGCCATGGCCGCACGCGCGCTCGGCAAGGATCGCGACACCGCCGTGCAGTGGATGCGAGCGGTGCACGAAGAGACCGAGTTCTACTTCACGCTCGCGACCCTCACGTACCTCCAGCGCGGCGGGCGCATAGGCCGCGTGCAGGCGACGCTCGGCACGGTCCTCGACCTCAAGCCGATCGTGACCGTCGACAAGAAGGTGGGCGCCTACGTCACCGCCGCGCGCGCCCGCGGTTGGAAGCGCGCGATCAAGACCCTGGCCCAACAGGTGACCACCCGCTTCGGCGAGGGCACGCCGCTGCGCGTCGGCCTGGTGCACGGCGTCGACCCCGACGATGCCAAGGCCGTCCTCGCGAACATCGCCGAGCGCCACCCGATCCTCTGGTCCGACCTGACCCCGACCGGCGCGGCCCTCGCGGTGCACGTGGGACCGATCGCCGTCGCGCTCGCTGTTGCGCCAGGGCCATGGCCCTGGGAACGCGAGGGCTGAGGCGCACCGGCGCCGAGGCCCCCCGAGCACCGCCTGATGACCACGCCCGACGACGGATCCACGCCCGACGACCGGTCTACCACCGCCGACCGCCTCCGCCGCGACGTCGAGGCCCTCTGCGCGGTGCGCGATCGGCGCGTCGCCAGCCCCGGCCACGACGCCGCGCGCGCCTACCTCGTCGCGCGCTACGCAGCGATCGGCCTGCAGCCCTACGGCGACGCCTTCGAACTGCCCTACGCCGAGGATGGCCTCCGCTTCACCAACCTCGTCGCCCTCGCGCCCGCGGCCGACGCCAGCGTGGTCGACGCCGCGCCGCTGCTCGTCGCCGCCCACTACGACACCGTCGCCGACTCCCCAGGCGCCGACGACAACGCCACCGCGATCGCCATCGCCCTCGAGGTCGCGCGGCGCCTGGCCGAACGGCCGGCCGCGCGACCCGTGGTCATCGCCCAGTTCGACGCCGAGGAACCCCCCTACTTCCACTCCCGCGTGATGGGCAGCACCTACTTCCACGAGCGCCAAGCGCACACGCCCTTCCACGCCGCCATCGTCCTCGACCTCGTCGGCCACGCCGTCCCCGTCCCCGGCATCGAGGACGTCGTCTTCATGACCGGCATGGAGAGCGACCCTGCGCTCGAACGCACCGTGACCGGGTTGGCCCCCATCGACGGCGTCCGCGTCGTCACCGCTCACAACCGCTACGTCGGCGACATGAGCGACCACCACACCTTCCGCCTCGCCCAGGTCCCCTACCTGTTCCTCTCCTGCGGCCGCTGGGCCCATTACCACGCCCCCACCGACACGCCCGACCGGGTGGATAGGCCCAAGTGCGCCGCCATGGCCGACCTCGTCGAGGCGCTCACCCGCGACGTCGCCAGCCGCGCGCTCGACGGCCCGTGGGAGGGGTACGACACCACCGCAACCGACATCGCCACCATGCGCGCCTCCCTGGGGCCGCTGCTCGACGGCTTCGGAACCCGGCTCGAGTCACGGCCCGACATCGACCGCGTCGTCGCGCTGTTGTTGCAGCGGGCGAGGCTGTGAACCGGCGGACGGCGCAGCGCCTCGCTCCAGCGCTCCGACTCCGAGGCCCCCTGCTTGGGTAGGGACGCTCGCTCGCGTCGGTCCCATGTTCGCGGGGGCGGCCTCCAGAAGAGGCCACCCCCGCGAACGTCGTGCGGTTGGACGGGACGTGTGGACGTCGCCGCGTTCGAACTCAGCGGTTGCCGGCCCGACGCTGTGCGCCAACGGGCCCGGTGGCGTGCTGGCCGTCCGCTGCCTTCAGCTGCCGCTGCAGCATCGCCTGGCTACCCTCACCGCGGCCGGTTCGCGTCATGGTCTTGGCGCCGACGCAGTCGCCGTCGTCGCGAACCTGGACGCGCGCCTCGACGCGTTCGGCCGTCGCGACGGGGCCGCGCCCCTCGTTCGGACCGAACGGTTGGGCGAACGCGAACCCGGCGATCACGGCGGCACTGACGAGGATCATGATCGTGCGCATGGTGTGCTCCCTTCGTCTCGGAGTCTCCGAGCGTGAGGCCACCGTAGGCCG
>PWQI01000214.1 GCA_003556805.1 Trueperaceae bacterium
CCCGTGCGCGGAGGGCGGCACCTGGGGCACGGCACCCAGAACGCGATGGTCGGCCTCGGTACGGGCCACTACCTCGAGTTGCTGGCCGTGGACCCAGCGCAGGGCGGCGGACCCTTCGCCGCGACCATCGCGCACCTGCGTGCCCCCGCGCTCCATACCTGGTGCGCGTTGGCGGGCACTGCCGCGACCGTCGCCGAGCGGGCCCGCGCGCTCGGATTGACGCCGCGGCGCGAGCGGATGCAGCGCCGTCGACCCGACCGGAGCATGCTCGTGTGGGAACTCGTCTTCGTGGACGGTCACCCGTACGGTCCGTTGGTGCCGTTCTTCATCGACTGGCAGAAGTCGAAGCACCCCTCCGCCGCGTTGCCGCGCGGGGTGACGTTGTCGTCACTCGTGCTGACGCACCCTGACGCCGACGGCCTCAGCGATCTGCTCACGAGCCTCGGCGGCGTACCGGAGCCGGTGCGCGTGGAGCGCGGGGAGGCGCCAGGCATCGCCGCCGAGCTGCGCCATGAGGGCGGCACGTGGACGGTCGAGGGGCCGGCGGCCGACGCCGGCGACCCCCCAGCGAGCGGCTCCGCCTAGTTCGGACGCGCGTGGTCCCGCTCCGGCCAGCGGTGGGTGAGCGCCGCCGGGCAGGCGCCGCTCACTCGCCTCCCAGGCCGCGCACCAGCGCGTCGAACTCGTCTTGGAGCGCCGCGCGCTCCCCGGCGAGTGCATCGAGCCGTTGCCCGATCTCGGCCAGCGTGTCTTCCTGCTCGGTCAACTCGGCGACGTAGCGGCGGTACAGGGCGGAGGACCGTTCGAGCGCCGCCATGTTCTGACGCACGCGCGCCTGGTCGTCGACGATCGCGTTGCGACGCGCGCGCTCGTCCGCGATGGCCCGGTCGACCCGGACCAGTTCGCGCTGCAGCGCGGCGATCGCCTCGAGGTGCGCGCGCGTGTCGTCGTCCAGCTCGAGGTCTTGCAGGTAGACCTCGATGCGCTCGAGCGGCACGCTCGACACCGCGACGCGGCGCGAGTCGATGCGCTCGAGCACGACCTGCAGCGCGCACGGCTCGGCGCCTTCGCAGCGCACGTGCTCGGCGACGCTCGGGTCGGTCGTGCCCTCGGCGTCGTCGACGTCGTCGGCGACCAGCGACACGCCGAAGCGGTAGGCGTCCGGCGTCATGGTCGGTGCGGGCGTGGGCGACACGACGTCGAAGCCGCTGCGGCGGGGGTGCTCGATCACCACGAAGCGCGTGACGTCGCCTCGGGGCGCGAGTCGATAGGTGGTCACGAGGCGGCTGCGGTGTTCGCTCACGAGCAGGGCACCGTCGAACCGCACCGACACCACCCGCTCGGGCTCCGAGCGCGACTCGACGTCGAGCGCGATGTCGAGGTCCATGGCGTAGGCGAGCAGCCGGTCGTCACCGGGGACGAGGTCGGGGACGAGCGCCGTGCCCGTGAAGCCGCCGACGTCGAACACGGTGACGGGGCCCGGCGCCAGGTGCAGGCCCGAGTCGTTCACGATGCGCACGGCGCGCAGCGGATGGCGCCCGTCGACGCGGGCGTCGAACAGTGCGACCTCGTAGGCCGTCACATCGGCCCGTAGGATCGGGACCAACACCGATTCGAAGCGCCGCACGGTGACGGGGTCACGCACGGTGTAGCTGAAGGTGGCGCCGGTGGCGCCGCCGTCGGCCAACGCCTCGACGCCTGCGCCGAACGCGGCTTCGGCTGCGACGCTTGAGTCCATCATGGTCGCCGGCGCGGGGGCGGCCATCAGCGAGCGCGACATCTCGCTGGCGATCGCGCCGGCGTCGGTGGGCGGCACGAAGCCCGCGGCGACGGCGCTCTCGATGCGTGGCCGCTCGGCATACACCGGCTCGAACAGCGCGCTGACGAACGACGCGGGCTGCCCGGCCACGAAGGTGATCTGGACGTCCTCGAAGTCGAGGCTGGTCGGGTTGTCGAAGATCGCCCAGCCTTGCAGGTCGGCCGCGCCGTCATCGGCGCCCAGCACGAGTCTGTAGCTGGTCTTCCACACCGGCATCTCGCGCAGGTACCCGACGCGCACCTCGCGCTCGCCGGCGCCGCTCAGCGCGATGCGGACGGGGACCTCGGCCGCGTCGCGGTAGGCCGCGATCGCGTCGAGCGCCGCGTCGATCTGGGCGCGGAGCGTCTCGCTCTCGAACGAGAGGTCGCGCACCTCGGCGAGGTCGACGCGTCGCAACCGACCACCATCGAACACGGTGAGGTACGCGCTCGGCGCCTCGCCGGCGACGGTCACGCGTTCCACGCCGAGGATGACGCCCTCGATCTCGACGTCGGTCGTCACGCGCACGCGCTCGCCGCGGGCCTGCGCCAAGACCTCGGCGAGGCTCGGGTCGCGCGACAGGTCGATCGGGTACGAGCCGAGGATCCGTGCGAGCGGGTCGCGTGTGCCGTAGCGGACGCCTTCGACGCGGCCGCCACCCAGGTCGGCGACGACCAGGCTCTGCAGCAGGTCGTCCATCGCCTCCGGGGGCACGCGCAGTTCGACGGCCGCTTCGCCGTCGAGGACACCGCCGTGCTCGACGTACGCCACGCCGGTGCTGAAGACCACCACGCGTGTGACCGGGAGTTCGACGCCGTCAGGCACGAGGGGTTGGGAGGAGGCGGCAGCGAGCGAGGCGGCGACGAGGATCGACGCCACCACGCGCGGCCACGTCGGACGCAGGCGTGCGGGTGTGGTCATGTCCCCATGGTAATGACGGCGAATCACCGTATCATCACCGTATGCACACGCCGATCGCTCGACGGACGCCGTTGCTCGCACTCGCGTGCGCCGCGGTCGTCGCACTCGCCGCGTGTGCGCCGGCGACTGGGCTGCAGTCGGACGGCAGCGTCGTCGTGCGCGCGGAGCGCGCTGGCGCCGGATGGGAGGCGAGCGTCCCGCCGGCGTTCGTCGCACGGACGCTCGTGGTCACGCGGCCGTGGGCGCGCGCGGTGGAAGTGCCGCGTGGCTTCGTGCCACCGCCCGGGACGTGCCGCGTGTGGCGAGCAGACCTTGCGCCGGCGCTGCAGCGTCCGTTCGAGCCCTGCCCCTTCGGGACGCCCGACCTGCCTTCCGGCTCGTACCTGATCCGGGGCTGACGAAACGTTGCGTCGCCGGCGCTGGTTAACGCCGTTCTTTGGATAGTGCGGCGCTCTCCGCCGAAAACGGCGTAGCCAAGGCGCGACTCGACGGTCACCAACCCTCCGAAACGAGGTGACGCATGCGACCCCACGACGAAGACGCCCCCCTCGCCCTCGTGCCCACCGGCCGGTTCCTGATCTTCCCTCAGGTGTCGCGTCCGGTGTTCATCATCAGCTCCTCGGTCATCCTCGCGCTGATCGCCTTCGCCGCGGTCTTCACGGGGCCGGCAGAGACGGTGTTCGCCGCCACGCAAGCCTGGATCACCGACGTGTTCGGCTGGTTCTACGTCCTCGTGGTGACGCTGTTCCTCGTGTTCGTCGTCTACCTGGCCTTCAGCCGCTACGGCCCCGTTCGTCTCGG
>PWQI01000293.1 GCA_003556805.1 Trueperaceae bacterium
CGGCGTCGATCAGGTCGGCGTGGAGCCCGACAGCGGCGCAGCGGGCGAGGAGCGGTCGGTGGGCCTCGAGGTCGGGCAGCAGGATGCCGGCGCCGTACCGCGCCGCGGCCTCGAGCGTCGCCTCGGCGGCGTCGACGGCTGCGGTGGCCCGCCCCGCCTCGAGGAGGAGCGAGCCACGTTCGAGCCCTGGCAGCCCGTGACCGAGCCATGCCCGCGTCGCCCCTTGGACCTCCTCTGCGGCGGCGAGCGCTGCGAGCGGCTCTCGGCCGTCGGGTGCGGAGCCCTTGGCGACGGCGAGCCACGCTTCCGCCACGCCGCGCACGATGGCGTCGCTCGGTGCGCAGTCGAGGAGGTCGCCCGGCAGGTAGCGGGAGATCAGCCCACGAAGGGCGCGTGCGTCGAGCCCCGGCGACGCCGCCCGGAGCGCCGGGTACGCGTACGCCGGCCACCAGCGCACGTACATGGGCGATACCGACCTTGCTTCGGCGGCGGCGTCCACCGTGGTCAGGACCGTGTCGCGCTCCCCCCTCACGAGCAGCGGCGTGAGCAGCAGCGCCTCGGCGTCCTGATGGGTCCAGGCGAGGCGACCGACGGCCTCGGAGGCGACGAGGATCGCGCGCAGCTCGGCCTCGGCGCCAGCTACGTCGAGGGCGAGCAACGACGCGGCGGCGCGGAGCGTGCGGAGCTGGAGCCGCACCGACTCATCAAAGGGCGCGAGGAGGGCGTCGAGGCGCTGGGTACGCTCGAGGAGCCAGGCGGCGCCCGGATCGACGAACAAGAGCGGCGACGTGAGACCCATCGCGAGCACGTTCGCGGCCGCGCCTTCGCCGCCCTCTAGCGCCAGCTCGAGCGCCTCCTCGAGCAGGGCGCTCATCGCCGCTGGGTCAGGTCGGTTCCACTCGCGCCACAGGCGGTTCACCAGGACGATCACGCGCCGCGGTAGATCGAGATCGTGCCGCCCGGGGTGGCGGTCGAGGTGCTGGTCGAGGTGCCGGAACACCTCGTCGCAGGCCTCCATGTCGCCGAGCGCAAGGAGCGAGCCGACGAGCTGGAGGCCGAGATCGATCGCCTCGTCGTCGCGTCCGTCGGCGACCAGGCGACGCCACGACGGTTCGACCAGCGCGCGCGCCTCGCCGCTGAGGCCCAGGATGTCGGCGTGCCAGCCACGGAGCATGGCGAGCCTCGGATCGGCGGACACGACCTCGGGCGGCAACCGTTCGAGCCACGGCATCAGGTGGGGCAGGATGGAGCTGTCGAAACTGGTGAGCATGCTCTCGACGATGCGCGCCGCCGCCGTCTCTGGCTCGGCCGCAGCGAACAGGTGTGGCAGAGCAGGCAGCGTCGGAAGTGCGGCGGCAGCGCACCTGTGCAGGTCGGCGATCTCCGCGGGGCCGCGCTCGCGTCGGAGGCGATCGCGCAGGAAGTCGGCGAACAGGTCGTGGTAGCGCCACACATCGCCGTCCTGGCGCCTGAAGCGGGCGACGAACAGGTCGCGTGCCTCGAGGTCGGCGAGGGTGTCGGCGGCGTCGGCGCGGCCCGTGACGGCGGTGCAGACGTCGGCACGCAGGTCCTCGAGGATCGACGTTTCGAGCAGGAAGCCCTGCAGCTCGGGTGGCTGCTCGCGCAGCACCTCCTCGGCCAGGTAGTCCCACAGATCGGAACGGACGCGATCGGTCGGCTCCTCGCCGGTCTCAGGGTCGCCGTTTCCGATCGGCAGCGCGCTGGCAGCGAGACGGACCGCCGCTGCCCAGCCGCCGCTCGCGGCTAGGACGCGCTCCGCGACGGCGTCGTCGGTCGATCCCTGGTGGGCCAAGACGCGCCGGACGTCGTCGAGCCCGAGCCTCAGGTCGGCCGCGCCGAGCTCGGCCAGCTCACCACGCACGCGGAGCCGTGCGACCGGCAGCGGGGGCGCCGAGCGACTCGCGGCCAGCAGGCGGACGTGGGGTGGCAGGAGGTCGATCAGCAGCGCCAACAGCGCCGCTGCGTCGGGGCCGATGGCGTGCAGGTCGTCGAGGACGAGCACGAGGCCGGTGGCATCGGCCAGGTCGTTCACGAGCGCCGTGGCGAGTGCACGGTGGTCCCGGGCTGCGCCGCGTCCAGCGAGCATCCCTGGTGCACGTTGCCCGACCGACGGCACCACACGGAGGACGGCGGCGTGCAGCGCCGCCGTCAGCAGGTCGGCCGTGGTGTCGCCGGCGTCGACGCGGAGCCACGCCACGGGCCCAGGAGCCTCGGCCACCCAGGCGGCTAGGAGCGTCGTCTTGCCCGAGCCTGCGGGTGCGCGCACGAGCACCACGCGATGGTCGTGGAGGGCCTGCGCGAGGCGCTGAACGCGGTGCCCAGCAACGGCCGCCGTGTGCACCGTCGGAGGGAGGAACTTCGTGAAGGGAAACCGATCGGCGGGGTCGGCGCCCATCGGTGCCGGGTCGTGCGGTGCGGCGGCGGCCCGGTCCATGGGCTCGATGGTACTGGTTGCGGCTGTATGTCGGTAGCGCTCGCGGTGGGCGCGGCTAGGCGCCGCGATCGCTCCTCGATGCGCTGCCGGCACTGGCGGTCTCCGCCGTGCGCGCGACCCGGACGGGAACGTTCAGGTCCATGAACGCATCGACGACGTCGGGCGCGAAGTGTGCTCCCTTGTTCGCCACGATGAAGGCGAGTGCGTCGTCACGGGTCCAGGCTGAGCGGTAAGGTCGTTCGCTCGTCAGAGCGTCGAAGACGTCGACGACGGCGAAGATCCGTGCAGCGACCGGTATGGCGGTGCCTGCGAGTCCGCGCGGGTAGCCGCTGCCGTCCCACTTCTCGTGGTGGCAGTAGGGGATGTCGATGGCGGGCCGCAAGTGCTCGATCGGCTCGAGGAAGTCTCGGGCGTAGCGCGCGTGGCGCTGCATGATCTCCCACTCCTCCGCGTCGAGCGAGCCGGGCTTGAGCAGGATGCGGTCGGGGACGCCCATCTTGCCGATGTCGTGGAGCAGCGCGCCGCGCCTGATGTGCACGAGTTCCTCGTCGGAGATGCCCATCTGTCTGCCGAGCTCGATCGTCAGGTCGGTGACGCGTTGGCTGTGGCCGGCCGTCTCTTCGTCCTTGAGGTCCAACGCGCGTGCCCAACCCTCGATCGTCTCGTCGTAGGCAGCTTGGAGGTTCGCGTTGAGCCGCTCTGCGTCCATGCGCGCCTGCACCTGCGCGGTGATGTCGACGGCTTGGCACAAGACCCCGTGGACGCATCGGCCGTCACGCAACGGCTGGTAGACGAGGTCGAAGTAGTGCCGCACGAGGTCGCCGTTGCCTGCCGTGTCGAGATCCATCGGCATCTCGCGGGCCACGAACGACTCGCCAGTCGTAAGGACCTGGTCGAGGATGGCGAGGACGCCCTGGGCTTCGAGTTCCGGCATGACGTCGACGACCCGTCGACCGACCAGTTGCCGACCGCCGAAGAGCTGCGCATACTTCTCGTTCGCGGTGACGAAGACGTGGTCCGGCCCCTCGACCGACGCGGTCAGGGTCGGCGCCTGCTCGAGGGC
>PWQI01000298.1 GCA_003556805.1 Trueperaceae bacterium
ATCGTCACCGGCGGCGTGCCGCGCATCCCGGGCGCCACCATCCTGGCGAAGCGCGCCTGGGCGCGCGAGCACCTCGACCACGTGCGCCGCGCGCTCATCCTCGAGCCGCGCGGCCACGCCGACATGTACGGCGCCTACCTCACCGAGCCGGTGAGCGAGCGTGCCGACCTGGGCGTGATCTTCATGCACAACGAGGGCTACTCCGACATGTGCGGCCACGGCGTCATCGCGCTCGCGACCGTGGCGGTGGCGCAGGGGCTGGTGCCGCGCGCCAGACCCGAGACGCGCGTCGGGCTCGACACCCCCGCCGGCTTCATCGAGGCCTTCGTGGAGTGGGACGGCCGGCGCGTGGGCGCGGTGCGCTTCCGCAACGTCGCCTCGTTCCTGCACACCCGCGACCTCACCGTCACCACCGCTTCGTTCGGGTCGGTGACGGTGGATGTCGCCTTCGGCGGCGCCTTCTACGCCTACCTCGAGGCGGCCGACGTCGGCCTTCGCGTCGAGCCCGGGCAGCTGCGGGCGCTGATCCAAGCCGGCGACGAGATCAAGCGCGCGGTGATGGCGGCGCGGGAGGTCGTCCACCCGCTCGAGCCCGAGCTGCGCGGCATCTACGGCACCATCCTCACCGGCCCGCCCGCGGACGCCGACAATCACCAGCGCAACGTCTGTATCTTCGCCGAGCGCGAGGTCGACCGCTCGCCCACCGGTACCGGCACGTCCGGTCGCGTGGCGCAGCTGGTGGCGCGCGAGCGGCTTGGGCTCGGCGAACCGCTGCGCAACGAGTCCATCGTCGGCTCGGTGTTCACTGGCACGGCGCTCGAGCGCACGCGCGTGGGGCCGCATGACGCGGTGGTCCCCGAGGTGACGGGCCGCGCCGCCATCACCGGCTTCGCCACCTGGCTGGTCGAGCCGGACGACGGGCTCGGCGAGGGCTTCTTCCTGCGTTGACGAGCGCCGCGGCGGGCACGGCGGCCCGGGCCGGGCGGGCACGGCGGCCCATGGCGGGCCGTGCGGCCCGGGCCGTGCGGGGCGGACGGAGCGGGGCGGACGGAGCGGGGCACGCCGCGCCGGCCAGGTGCGCGGCGCCGAAACCGACGCGCTTCAGCGTTCGTCGCCTGCAACCGGGCGCGATACGACCCGGCGCGATGCATCGCGCCGCCGCTGCGCGGCATGCCCGCCGAGCGCCAGACGGTGCTCGATCAACGATTCGACGGTGCCCACCCGCAGCCCATGGCGTGCCGCGAACGACCGCAGGTCGTCGAGACGCGCCATGTGACCGTCGTCGCGCATGATCTCGCAGATGACGCCGACCGGAGCAAAGCCCGCCAGGCTGGCCAGATCGACCGCCGCCTCGGTGTGCCCGCGACGGCCCAGGACGCCGTCGGGGTGCGCGACCAGGGGGAACACATGACCTGGACGGCGGAAGTCGTCCGGGCGCGCGTCCGGATCTGCCAACGCGATCGACGTGCGGGAACGATCAAAGGCGCTGATCCCGGTCGAGGTGTCGACGTGATCGACGCTGACGGTGAAGGCCGTCGCATGCGCGTCGGTGTTGCGCTGGACCATGGCAGCGAGGTCCAAGACGCGCCCTCGCTCCGGCGTGAGCGCGACGCAGACGAGGCCTCGCGCCTCCTTGACCATGAAGTTGATCCACTCGGGAGTCGCGAGTTCCGCCGGCAGGACGAGGTCGCCCTCGTTCTCGCGTCGCTCGTCGTCGACGAGCACGACCTGACGTCCAGCACGAAGCTCGTCCAGCAAGGCGTCGACGCTCGCGAGCGCGGTGTGGTCCACGCGGCCGCGTTCCGATTCCAAGGTTGCCACCATCGCTGCGCCGATCCGTTGGCTCGGTCGGCTCCCTCCTTCTTCCGTCCGGACTATGACCGTCGGCCCCGGAGTCGCACCGGGTCGGGCCGCACCGTCGTGCGTCTGGTCGCGGCTTCGCGGGCTTGCACCGGATCACGCCGCACATGCGGGTGCCGGCGAACACCGCCGGTGGGGACTTCCACCCCGCCCCGAAGGATGGCTCACGCCGTTCCAAGGGTACACGATGCGCTCCGCGCACGTCCGTCGTGCCAGCGGCGCGCTGCAAACGCTGCGGGGTAGGCCCCGACAGGCGATCGCACCAGGAGCCCCGCGCGCGCTCGCGCTTGACACCCCTTACCTTGACGCATTATCATCCAAGTACGAATCGCTATTCAACTGCGAGGCCGGACTCGCTCGCGTGAAGGAAGGAGCGGCTCAAGTGCATGCTTCACGTCGCGCTACCGAGGAACTCGAACGCATCGCCCGAAGGATCCGCCTTCGCGATCTCGACATGGTCAACGAGGCCGGCGCCGGCCACCTCGGCTCCGAGCTGTCGTGCGTCGACCTCTTGGTCGCCCTGTACTTCGGCGAGCTCCGGGTCGATCCCACCGACCCCATGGCGCCCGGTCGCGATCGCTTCGTGCTCAGCAAGGGACACGCCGCAGGGGCGCTCTACGTCACCCTGGCGGAAGCAGGCTTCCTCGAGCCCGACGAGGTCTCGACCTTCATGCGCGCAGGCTCGCGACTCAGCGGCCACCCCGACCGCAAGGCCGTGCCGGGCGTCGAGACCAACACCGGCCCGCTCGGCCACGGGCTACCGGTCGCCGTCGGCATGGCCAAGGCCGCGAGGCTGCGCGGCGAGGACTGGAGAACGTACGTCCTGACCGGCGACGGCGAGCTCCAGGAGGGCAGCAACTGGGAGGCCGGCATGGCCGCGGCCCAGTTCCGGCTCGACAACCTCACCCTGCTGATCGACCACAACCGCTTCCAGCAAGGCGCGCCCGTGGCCGAGACGAACGACCTCGCGCCGCTGGCCGACAAGTGGCGTGCCTTCGGGTGGCACGTCGTCGACATCGACGGCCACGACTTCGACTCGATCCACGCCGGGTTGGACGTCGCGCGCGCCACGAGCGATCGTCCCACCTGTCTGATGGCCCACACCAACAAGGCCGAAGGCGTCTCCTTCATGCGCGACCGCGTCGCCTGGCACCACCGCGTGCCCACCGAGGAGGAGTACGTCCGTGCCCGCGCCGATCTGACGGAGGGACCGTCGTGAGCCCCGCCACCCAACGCGCCCTCCACGACTGCCGCGGCGCCTTCGCCGAGACGCTGGTCGAGCTCGCCGAGGCCAACCCAGACGTGGTGGCGGTGTGCAACGACTCGGTCGGCTCCAGCAAGCTCGAGGGGTTCAAGGAGCGGTGGCCGGAGCGGCTGGTGAACGTCGGCATCGCCGAACAGAACCTCGTCGGCGTGGCCGCCGGCTTGGCCAACGGCGGGCTGCTCCCGTTCGTGTGCGCGGCCGCCTGCTTCCTCACCGCGCGGGCACTCGAGCAGATCAAGACCGACGTCGCCTACTCCGACACCAACGTCAAGCTGTGCGGCATCAGCTCGGGCATGGCGTACGGGGAGCTAGGTGCAACGCATCACTCCACCGAAGACTTCGGCTGGACGCGGGTGATTCCGAACCTCACCGTCATCGCGCCAGCGGACCGCGAAGAGACGCGCCAAGCGGTGCGGGCCGCCGCCGCGCACCGCGGCCCGGTCTACTTGCGACTGAGCCGCATGGGCGTACCGGACATCATGCCCGACGGGTACCGCTTCGCGATCGGTCGCGCGGTCAGGCTCCACGAGGGCCGAGACGTGAGCATCATCGCGAACGGGACGCTCACGCACCGCGCGCTCGATGCCGCGGAGCTGCTCGCGCGCGAGGGCATCCAGGCGCGCGTGATCAACATGGCGACCGTCAAACCCCTGGACGAGGATGCGATCGTCGCGGCGGCACGCGACACCGGCGCGATCGTCACGCTCGAGGAGCACCAGGTGCACGGTGGCCTCGGCAGCGCGGTGGCCGAGGTGGTCGTGAGCCACGAGCCGGTGCCCATGACGATCCTCGGCGTGCCCGGCATCTTCGCGCCGACCGGCTCCGCCTCGTGGCTCCTCGACCGCTTCGGCATGTCGGCACAGGGCATCGCGGCCAGCGCTCGCGAGCTCGTGCACCGCAAGCGCACGAAGGTGGCACCATGAGCGATCACCTCCTCGCCATCGACCAGGGCACCACCAACTCCAAGGCCGTCCTCGTGAACGCCGAGGGGCGCGTCGTCGCCCGCGGATCGGCGCCCTTGGGCAAGCGCCACCCCGCTCCCGGCTGGGTGGAGCAAGACCCCGAGGAGCTCTGGAGCAGCGTGCGCTCGGCGATCCAAGGCTGCCTGGAAGCGTCGTCCGGTGCCCGGATCCTGGGCCTCGCCATCAGCAATCAGCGCGAGTCCGTGGTCGCCTGGCACGCCCGCACGGGTGAGCCGCTCGGTCCCTGCGTGAGCTGGCAGTGCCGCCGCACCGCGAAGGCGTGCGCCGAGCTCCGCGCCGCAGGGCACGAGCCGGCGGTGGTAGCCCGCACCGGGCTGCCGATCGACCCGATGTTCGCAGCCACCAAGATCGCCTGGCTGCTGAGCGACCTGCGCGAGCGGCGCCCGGAACTAGGGGCCGACGACGTCCGCGTCGGGACGGTGGACTCCTGGCTCCTGTGGAACGCAACCGGCGGTGCGCAGCACGCCTGCGACGCTTCCAACGCCTCGCGCACGCAGCTCTTCGACCTGGCGAGAGGCCGCTGGGACGAGGGCCTGTGCGAGCTCTTCAGTGTGCCGATGCAAGCGCTCCCGCGCGTCCTGGACTCGGACGCCGACTTCGGGCACACCAACGGCGTCCCCGGCGTCGCCGACGGGACGCCGATCCGGGCGATGCTCGGCGACTCGCACGCGGCCCTCTTCGGTCACGGCGTCGACCAACCCGGCGTGGTGAAGGCCACCTACGGCACCGGCTCGTCGCTGATGACGCCCCTCGACACCATCACCCAGCCGGAGCGCGGCGTCACGACCACCGTCGCCTGGTCCAGGCGGGGAACGATCACGTACGCGCTCGAGGGGAACATCCTCGTCTCGGCAGCGTCCCTGCCCTGGGCCAGCGAGCTGCTCGGGTTGGGAGGCGACCCGGGTGCCCTGGCTGAGCTCGCCGAGCGCGGCGCGCCCGACAGCGGCGTCGACTTCGTCCCCGCGCTGATCGGACTCGGGGCGCCCTACTGGGACAGCGACGCGCTCGGTCTCTTCTCCGGGCTCACCTTTCGTACCGGGCGGGCCGAGATGGCCCGCGCCGTGATGGAGTCGATCGCGCTCCAGGTGGCCGACGTGTTCGAGGCCATGCACGCCCAGGCGCCGCAGCCGCTCGAGCGGCTGCTCGCCGACGGCGGGCCGAGCGCGAACCGCTGGCTGATGGGCATTCAGGCGGACCTCATCGGCGTCCCCGTCGTACCCAGCGACGCGCCGGAAGCGTCGGCATTGGGCGCCGCCTACATGGCGGGCCTCGCGCTCGGTCGCTGGGAGCGACTCGCTGCCATCCCCGCCTTGCAGCATGACGACGACCCGATCGAGCCGAGCCTGGACGAGCGCGCCCGCGAGCGGCGGCGGGCGACGTGGCGCACCGCCGTGGCACGGGCCAGGCTGCACCCGCCGGCGTGAGCCGGGCAGACGCCAGCCGACACCCAGCGATCGCGCCCGAGCAACCGCCACACCAACCGCCAGGAGGACGCACCCCGATGTCGCGAATGCACGAGCTGCGCCTGATGGCACGCGTCGCGCGCCTCTACTACCTCGACGGCCTCAAGCAGTCCGAGATCGCCGAGCGGGCGTCGATCTCACAGGCAACGGTGTCGCGCCTCATCAAGCAGTCGCGGGCGGAGGGGATCGTGCAGATCAGTGTGGTCTCGCCCCAGCGAACCTACCTGGAACTGGAGGACGCGCTGCGCGAGCGCTTCGCGCTAGCCGAGGTCGTCGTCGCGCACTGCGAGGAGGATCGCGAGCCGCAGGTGCTCCAAGCGATCGGTGAAGCGGCGGCGCATCACCTCGAGACGACCCTGGCCGCCGGTGAGGTCATCGGCGTCTCCTCCTGGAGCCAGACGATCCTGCGCACGGTCGACAGCCTGGCGAAGCGCGCATCGGCGCGCAAGGTGGTGCAGACGCTCGGTGGCATGGGCAACCCGGCGGTCCAGGAGCATGCGACGCACCTCACCACTCGCCTCGCCACGCTCCTCGGCGCCGAACCGGTGCTCTTGCCCGCGCCGGGCGTAGCAGGCTCGAGAGCGGCCAGGGACGTCCTGCTCGGTGACCCGTTCGTGCGCGCGTCCATGGACGTGTTCGCCGAGATCACGGTTGCCCTGGTCGGGATCGGCGCGGTCGAGCCCTCCGAGATGCTCGCCAAGAGCGGCAACGTCTTCACCGAGCGCGAGCTCGCCGGACTGCGCGAGCGGGGGGCCGTCGGCGACCTCAGCCTGCGGTTCCTCGACGCCGACGGTCGAGCGGTGGTAGCGCCTCTCGACGAACGCGTGATCGGCATCACCTTGCACGAGCTGCGCCGAGTGCCTCGTGTCGTGGCGCTCGCGGGCGGCGATCGCAAGGTGGCCGCCATCCGCGCTGCGCTCGCGAGCGGACTCGTCGGCGTGCTCGTCACCGACAGGTTCACCGCCGCGAAGCTGCTCGCGGACGAGGCGTCGTTGTCGAGCGTGTGACGTACCCCCCTCAAGCCTCGGCCGAAGCCGTCGCGGCCGCCGCTTCGTCATCGTAGAGGTGGCACGAGACGGCGTGCCTGCCCTGGTGCGTACGCAACGCCGGGACCGTCGTCTCGCAGATCTCACCGATCTTCATGGGGCAGCGGGGATGGAACGGACAGCCTGAAGGCGGGTCGATCGGCGAAGGGACCTCGCCTTCCAGGACGATCTCCTCACGCTCGACGTCGGGATGCCCGGGCAGGGCCGCTGCGAAGAGGGCCTTCGTGTAGGGATGCAGCGGCTCGCTGAAGAGATCCTCGGTCCGGGCGTGCTCGACGATCTTGCCGAGGTACATCACGGCCACCTCGTCGCTCATGTAGCGCGCTACGGCAAGGTCGTGAACGATGAGCAGGTAGCTCACGTTGAACTGCCCCTGCAGGTCCCGGAAGAGGTTCATCGTCTGGGCGCGGATGGAGACGTCGAGCGAGGAGACGGGCTCGTCGAGGATGATCAGCTTGGGGTCTGACGAGAGCGCGCTGGCGAGCGCGATGCGCTGCCGCTGGCCGCCGCTGAACTCGTGCGGGAAGCGGTCCGCGTGCGCCGGGTTCAACCCGACGGCCTCGAGGACCTCGGCCACGCGGGCCCGGATGTCTCGGCGCGAGCGCCTGCGGTTCACAACGAGCGGCTCCGAGACGATCTCCTTGACGCGCATGCGCGGGTTGAGCGACGACCACGGGTCCTGGAACACCGCCTGCACTTGCTCGCGATAGTGCCGGTACGCCTCGCCATGCAGGTTCTGCACGTCGGTGTCGCCGAGCCTGATGGTGCCGCTGGTCGGCGTGTCCAGCGCCAGGATGAGCTTGGCGGTGGTGGTCTTGCCGCAGCCCGACTCGCCCACGAGCGCCAGCGTCTCACCCTCGCCCACGTCGAAGCTCACGCCGTCGACGGCCTTCACCACGGCAGCGACCCTCTTGAGGCGGCGCCACATCGTCACGGGGAAGTGGCGCTTCAGACCCTCGACCCTCAGTGTCGGCTGGGACGCCACGTCGGGTCCTCCAATCTCCAGCAATCGGCCGTGTGCTCGCTGTGCCGGCTGAGGCCCTCGAACTGCGGCGGGTACTCCTGGCGGCAGCGCTCGTCGGCGAACTCGCAACGGGGCGCGAACCGGCAACCGACCAGCTCCTGCCCCGGCGCGGGCGGTTGCCCCGGGATGGAGTAGAGCCGCTCGGTCCGCTCCTCGAGCTTGGGCACCGAGTTGATCAGCGCCTGGGTGTAGGGGTGCGAGGGGTGGTTGAAGATCGAGCGCACCGGTCCGTGCTCGACGATCTTGCCGGCGTACATGACGGCCACCCGGTCGCACATCTTGGCCACGATCCCGAAGTCGTGCGTGATGAAGATGACCCCCACCCCGGTGGTGTCCTGGAGTCGCTTGATGAGCCGCAGGTACTGGGCCTGGATGGTGAGGTCGAGCGAGGTGGTCGGCTCGTCCGCGATGACGATGTCCGGGGAGCAGGAGATGGCGATCGCACCGACGACGCGCTGCTTCATGCCGCCGCTCAGCTGGTGCGGGAAAGCGGTCACCCGCCGCTCGGGATCGGCGATGTTCACCTTGCGCAAGACGTCGACCACGGCCTTCCGCACGCCGCCTCGCGCGAGCCCCTGCTTGCCGGTGACGAACGCTTCGTTCAGTTGGTTGCCGATGGTGAAGACCGGGTTGAGAGAGGTCTGCGGGTCCTGGAGGATCATGGAGATCCTGCGACCGCGGATCGTGCGCATCTCGCCCTGGCTCTTGCGGAGCAGGTCGTCGCCACGGAACAGCGCTTCGCCGCCCACGATGCGGCCGGCCGGCTTGGGCTCCATCTGCAGGAGCGAGAGCGCCATGATGCTCTTGCCGCTGCCCGACTCGCCGACGATCCCGAGCGTCTCGCCCCGGCGGAGGTAGAAGCTGACGCCGTCGACGGCTTTGACCGTCGCGCGCTTGGTGAAGAGGTACGTGCGCAGGTCCTTGACCTCGAGGAGCACCTCGGCTCCGGCCCCTGCATCTGGGCGTTCCTGAACGGCAGCTGCGGTACGCATGCTAGACCTGCGTCAGCTTCGGGTCGAGGCGGTCGCGCAGCCAGTCGCCGAGCATGTTCACGGAGAGGACGGTGAGCATGATGGCCAAGCCCGGGAAGAAGGCGATCCACCAGGCTGACACCACGTGGATGCGTCCGTCCGCGACCATCAACCCCCAGGCGGGGTTGGGGCGTGGGATGCCCACGCCCAGGAAGCTGAGCGAGCCCTCGAACACGATCACGAAGCCCAACTGCAAGGTCGAGAGGACGATGAGCGTGTTGGCGATGTTCGGCAGGATGTGGCGGACGATGATGCGGAAGTGCGAAGCGCCGGCCACGCGAGCTCGGGCGACGAAGTCGCTCTGGGCCCACTTGAGCGCCTCGGCGCGTACCTGCCGCGCGTAGACGGCCCAGAGGACCAGCGCGACGATGGCGACCACCGTCGTGAAGCGTGCGCCGATCGCCGCCGCCACCACCAGCGCCACCAGGATGGCCGGGATGGAGAGCGTGAGGTCGACCAGCCGGGTGACTATCGTCTCGGCCACGCCGCGGAAGTAGCCGGCGATCAAGCCCAAGGTCGTGCCGATCGACCCGCCGATCAGGATGCCGGCCCCCGCCACCGCGATGGAGATGCGCGAGCCGAAGATGATGCGGCTGAAAATGTCCCGCCCCTGGTGGTCGGTCCCCAACAGGAACTCGCTTGGGCCTCCCAGGAACGCCGGCGGTTGCAGGCGGGCACGGAGGCTCCCAGAGTAGGGGTTGTGCGGGGCCAGGTACTCGGCGAAGATCGCCGGTATCACGAGGACCACGAGGATGATGGCGATCGGCAGCAACGGGAGCTCGCGCAGCCATCGCCACGCGAGTCGCGCCCTCGTCGGTCCTGCACCGACTGCACTCGCCTGAGCCTCACGCATGCACACCTCTCCTGCCGCTACTCGAAGCGGATGCGAGGATCGAACACCCCGTAGAGAACGTCGACGACCAGGTTCGCCAGCACGATCACGAAGGCGAACACGATGGTCACCGCCTGGACGACCGGGAAGTCCCTCGCGGTCACGGCGTTCACCACGAGCAGGCCCACCCCGGGCCAGGAGAAGACGACCTCGGTCGTGATGGAACCGACGACGAGATAGGCGATCATGATCCCGAAATACGTCAGAGGCACGATGGCCGCGTTGCGCAGCGCGTGCTTCCAGATGACGATGCGCTCCCTGACGCCCTTGAGCCGAGCGAGCTTGATGTACTCGCTGTCGAGCGACTCGAGCATCGCCGAGCGGATGAGCCGCATGAGCGCCGCCACCTGGAACCAGCCGATGACCACGGCCGGCATGATCAGGTGCTGCCAGGTGCCGCGGCCCGACGTCGGCAGCCAGCGCAGGTTCACGGCGAAGATCCAGATGAAGACGATCCCGATCCAGAAGTGCGGGAGCGACTGCCCCAGCAAGGCGATGAACTTGCCGACGTGGTCGATGGCCGAGTTCTTGTAGACCGCCGAGAACACGCCGATCGGCACCGCCAGCGCCACCGCGAAGAGCAGGGCCACCAGCCCGAGCTCGAGCGTGTTGCCGATGCGCAGCAGGACCAGCTCCAGGGCGTCGCGTCCGGGCCACTGCAGCGAGTCACCGAACTCACCGCGCAGGACGTTACCGATGTAGCGCAGGTACTGGACGTGGAGCGGCTGATCGAGCCCCCACAGCTCCATGATCCTGGCCCTGTCCTCCTGCCGCGCCTCCACCGGCATCAGCACGGTCGCAGGGTCACCAGTCATACGGCCGAGCCCGAAGACGATGACCGTGACGGCGAACAGCGTGAAGACCGTCTGCCCAAGTCGCTTGATCAGGTAACGCAGCACATCGGCTCCGACTAGATACTACTGCTGTAGCGCTCGCGGCTCGCGGCTCGCGGCCGCGTGTCGTGATCGGTCGCGGCCGCGCGTGGTGATCCGCCGGGAAGGCGCGGCTCGCGCAGTCGGTCGGCGGGGAGCGTGGACGGGCCGTGCGGGATGTCCTTCACGTTCCGCACGGCCCGTCCCGAACGCTTCTCGACGCCGCCCTAGCGGACCGGCTCGATCATGTAGAAGTGCGTCCAGTTGGTCGGCGCCTGGCCAGGCCAGGCCCAATCGACGATCACGTCGGGGTCGACCACGATCTCGACGTGGGTGGCTCCGAGCGGGATCAGGACGAACTCCTCGAACAGGAAGTCGCCGATCTCACGAGCGATGGTGTCGCGCTCTTCGGGATCGACCGCGAAGCGCAACTCCACGATCTTCTCCTCGATGAAGTCATCGAGGAAGAGCTTGCCGTTCGCCGCAGCGGTGTGCCAGAACTCGATGAACTCCTGGGTGGTGCGCAGCGGCGTGTTGCGGGTGATCCACACCTCGCCGTGCACGCCCTGGTCCTCGAACCAGCGAGCGAGGAAGGTGCCGAAGTCGACCGGCGTGACGTTCGCCTCGACGCCAACGGCTTCCCAGAAGGGTTGCAGCGACTCGAGCACGTACGGCGACTCGGGCTGACCCGGATGCTCGTAGAGGTTGATCCTCACGCTCATCTGTCCAGGTCCGTAGCCGGCCTCTTGCAGGAGCTCGCGAGCACGCTCGGGGTCGTAGCCGTACATCTCGTCGAAGCGCTCGGCCCACTCGGGGTTCCAGCCCTCGTGCTGCGGCACCCAACCGGTGCGGAACGCTGGCGTCACGCGGCCCTTGTACAACTCCTCCTGGATCGCCTCGAGGTCGACGGCCTTGATGAGCGCTTGACGGACGCGCCGGTCGAGGAGCGGGTTGTCTTCCCGGATCTCTGGCGCGCCGGTGTTGAAGTAGAGCCCGCCGAAGGGGACGAAACGCTGCATGTTCTCGCGCCGCGAGGGGATGACGACCATGCCCTGGCCCTCGGCCGACTCGGCCACGTCACGACCCAACGCCGCGGCGTGGACTTCACCGGTAAGCAGCTGCGCCATGCGTGTCGTCTCGTCGGGAACCCAGCGCAGTTCGATCTCGCGGAAGGGAGCCACGTCACGCCAGTGGTCCTCGACCGCCTCGACGATCAGGTTCACGCCCTCGGTGCGCTCCTTGAAGCGGAACACGCCGGTGCCGACGATACGCTCGTCGACGGCGGCCACGCCGCCCTCGTCCCACTGCGCCTTGCTGGTGATGTACATCTCACCACCGGTGCGGGAGAAGAGGCGCACGCCGTCGATGTAGGGCTCGTGGAAGCGGAAGGAGATGGTGTAGTCGTCCACCACGACGGCCTCGGCCACGCGGTCACGCCAGACGGCAGCCATGTTGACCTGGCTGTCGTCTCTCGAGAGCAAGTCGTAGGTGTGTTTCACGTCCTCTGCGGTGAGTTCGCCGTACCCGAAGTGGAACGGCACACCTTGGCGAAGGTAGAAGGTCCACTCCGTGAAGTCGTCGCTCGCCTCCCAGCGCTCGGCGAGGCGGGGGATCGGATCGCCGGTCTCGGGGTCGTTGCCGATGAGGGTCTCGAGCATCGGCTCGAACTGCGTGTGCATCACCCACGAACCGGCCCAAATGCGGTTGGTCTCGGTCGCCACCGGGGGCAGGGCGATCACCAGCCGCTCGAGCTCGCTCACGGCGACCTGCGAGAACGCCGTCGAGCCCAACGAGGCCAGGACCAGTACGCTCGCCAGAAGCAGTCCCCTTCTCATATCCTTCCTCCTGCGCAGCACAGCGTGGCGGTACGCCACTCGTCCGAGCGGCAAAGCGTCCTCAACAGGCTGCGTACCTCGGAGCATACGTGAGATCCCACTGCCATGTCAACGCGTGATCGGGCTCCGATTCGGCTCGGCCAGGGCGGTCCTCACGAGACCCCGAGCAGTCGCGTCACGCGCCGCCCGGCGGCCGCCCCGAGCAGCGTGCGCGCCACCTGGGCGACGCCCTCGAAGCCGCCCGTGTACACCCATAGGACGGTCGTGTCGGAACTGACGACCCGGCCTCCCTCCCCGCCCAGGGCCTGTCCGTAGCACTCGATCTCACCGAAGCCGCCGGCGTTGCCGTCGTCGTTGTAGACGTGGACCGAGTCGCCGTTCTCGCCTGGTTTCGAGGCCGGTTCCTCGAGGTAGCTCGTCGACGGGTTGTTGAAGAAGGCACGCACCAGGAGCCGCGCGCGCGACGGGTCGAGCGCGCGCACGTAGCCGACGCGGCCCACGTGGTAGGCCGCGCCGTAGCCGACCTTGTACCGATGCGCGCCGGTGATCGAGAGCTCCACGAGGTCGTCGGCGAGTCGCTGCCGCTCCTCGCCAACGGGCTCGAAGTAGTCGCGCTGCACCGCCGGCGCGAGCAGCGGCAGGAACACCGAACCGCCGGGCACGAGCTGGATCAGGTTCCACGACTGCGCGCCGATCGCGTTGGGTTCCAGGTCGCGAACCACGGTGTCGTGCTCGTACCCCATGAAGCTGACGTCGGCACACGCCCCTTGGCGGAGCGAACGCACGGGGTCAGCCACGCTACGAACGAATCGCTGCACCCGAAGGCGCTTCACGCCGGCGGCAAGGTTGTGCGCCGCCAGCTCGGCCTCCTGCCGGAGTGCGCAGCCACCGTCTCGCGCCGGCTCGAGCCGCCAGGTGCCAGGGTCCATGGCGGCCGGCAGCGAGTAGCTCCCCCAGAAGTCCCGGCGGTCGCGGATGGTGAACTGGATCTCGGGTGCGATCCAGGTTCGTTCGCCGCCGAGGTTCCAGTCGCCGCGAGCCAGGAAAGCCTCGAAGCGCTCGCGCTCCGCCCACGCCCGGCTGAGCCAGAGCACGCTTTCGCCATCGGCCGCAAAGGGCATGAGCCTGCCGCCGCGCTGGCACGCCACGAGGGTGCCACCGCCGTCGAGCTGGAGGCTCGCCGACGCCATGCCCTGCTCCTCGAGTCGCGCCTGGACGTCATCGATGCGTACGTGGTCCATGCTCCCTCCTCGTGTGCGTCG
>PWQI01000259.1 GCA_003556805.1 Trueperaceae bacterium
CGTCGGTCACGCGATTGCTCGATCCCGACAACCCCTCGGTGACGCTGTCGACGCTGCAGCGAGCGGCCCGCGCGCTCGGGAAACGCTTGGATGTGCGTTTGACGCCTTGAGGCGGCCTGTCCAGCGATGGCCATCACGTACCGTGCCCCGGACGCAGCGAGCGTCCGGGGCACGGCTCGTCGTATGGCATGCGCGGCGCTCGCCGCCTCGCCTCAGGTCGTGGCGGTGGTCGCCCGCCGCGCGCGGCGCCGTTTCCGCTGCAGCGTCCCCAGGTACACGATGATCGGCGCGAGCACGAACACGCTCGAGTACGCGCCCACCAAGACGCCCACCAGGAGCGTCATCGAGAAGTCGCGCAGCACGCTGCCGCCGAAGACGAACAGCGCCATCACCGGCAGCAGCGTGGTCAGCGACGTCACCACGGTGCGTGGGAGCGTCTGGCTGACCGACAGGTCGACGATGTCGGCGAAGCTGCGGTCGCGCACCTTGCCCAGGTTCTCGCGGATGCGGTCCGAGATCACGATCGAGTCGTTCAGCGAGTAACCGACCACGAACAACAGCGCGGCCAGCACCGGGATGCTGAACTCGGCTTGCACCAAGTCGAGGAAGCCCAGCACCAGGCCGACGTCGTGCACGGTGGCGACCACCGTACCGATCGCGACCGTCCAGTTCGGCCAGAAGCGCCAGGCGGTGTAGACCAGGATCAACCCGAACGCCACGAGCACGGCCAGGACCGCGCCGCGCCGCAGGTCGGCGCCGATCGCGGGACCGACGAAGTCGGACGACAGCACCTCACCGCCGACGGCGTTCGCGAGCTCGGTCGGGAACGTGTCGGCGCCCTCCGCGGACTCGGTCAGGCCGACGCGCACCGACAGCAGTTGCCCGCTGATGGTCGGGTCGTCGACCTCGACGATCGCCGTGGCGCTCGCCGACACGCGCTCGAAGTCGGGCGTCTCGAGCACGGCGCGGACGTCGGCCACCTGCGTGCCGTCCGGGACGCGCAACAGCACGCTCTGGCCGCCGGTGAAGTCGGTCGACAGCCGCAGGCCGATGAACGACAGCAGCAGGATCGACGCGATCGCCAGGAACGCCGAGAGCGGCAGCGCGATGCGGGCGTGCTTCACGAAGCGCAGCTGCTCGGAGAAGTAGCCGGGGCGCATGAAGGTCTTCTTCGTGTAGAGCGAAGCGACCTGCAGCATCCACGGCACCACGACGGTGTTCACGAAGACGGCCGACACGATGCCGATCGCCAGCGTGATCGCGAAGCCGCGCACCGGGCCGGCGGTGTACTGGTACAACGCCGCGGCCGCCAGCAAGGTGGTGACGTTGGCGTCGATGATCGCCGAGAGCGAGTTGCCGAAGCCGTTGCGCAGCGCGACCCGCAGGCCCTTGCCGGCTCTGAGCTCCTCGCGCACACGTTCGAAGCTGATCACGTTGCCGTCGACCGCCGCCCCGATGGTGAGCACCAGGCCGGCCAGTCCGGGCAGCGTCAGCGCCGCACCCAGGCCGGCGAGCAGGCCGAACACGAACAGCATGACGAGGCCCAGGCCGAGCGCCAGTACGCCGCCGAAGAGCGGGCCGTAGAACGCCAGGATGAACAGGACCACGGCAGTGCCGCCGATGATGGCGGCCGTGGTGCCCGCCGCGATCGAGTCCTCGCCGAGCGTCGGGCCGATGGCGCGGATCTCCTCGACGTTCAAGTTGAACGGCAGCGAGCCCGAGCGCAGCACCAGCGCGATGTCGGAGGCCTCGTCGAGCGAGCCGATGCCGGTGATCTGCCCGCTGTCGGAGATGCGCGAGTTGAGCGTCGGCGCCGTCTGGATCTCGCCGTCGAGCACGATCGCCATGCGCCGGCCGATGTTGCGGCCGGTGAAGTCGCCGAAGGCGCGGGTGTCCTCGGCGCGGATCTCGAAGAACACCGCCGGGCCGAGCGTGGTGGCGCCGACGCGCTCGAAGTCCGCGCGCGCGGTGCGGATGATCTCGCCCGTGAACGCGATGTCTTCGAGGTCGGCGAGGGTCATGTCGAACACCGACAGGCCTTGGCTCTGCGGGCGCACCAGGCGGAACTCGAGCACCGCCTGCTGACCGATCAGGTCGAGCGCGCGCTGTTGGTCCTCGGCCGTCAGGCCGGGGAGCTCGACGATGATCCGGTCGCCGCCGCTCGTCTGGATGAGCGGTTCGGCCACGCCGAACTCGTTGACGCGGTTCTCGATGATGTTGCGCGCGGCGAGCAGGTCGTCGATGTCGGGGTCGGGCGTCTCGGCCTGCAAGACGACGCGCAGGCCGCCTTGGAGGTCGAGGCCGAGGCGGAGGGTGCCGGTCGGATCGTCCGACCATGGGCGCCAGATGGACAGGATCGCCGCGATGACGGCGATCGCCACGAGGATGCCGGTGAACGTGCGTTGGTTCATGGGTCTCCCGAGAGGCTGGGTGGGTCAGGCGAGGGGTGGGGGCAGACGAGGGGTCGGCGGCAGGCTCGCGCAAGGCGCGTGGCGCTGCCGCACGGCGGCCTCGTTCAGCCGCCGTCGCTCTGACGCCGCCCCAGCTCGGGGAGGCTCGGTGGTCGCACGCGCTCGCGTGGCCGCGCGGCGCTGAGCGCGCGCACCGGGCGGCGCGGCGCGCGCCGGGTGCGCTGCGCGCGTGGCAGGGCGCGCTCGCTGCCGGCGGGCGCCAGCGTGCGCGTCGTGGCGTCGAGCAGGATCGGCCAGCGGGCGCTCAGGTCGAGGGCGCTGGGGCCTTCGACCGGGGCCTCGCTCGGGCCGGCCACGTGCGGCACGGTGGTCGCCGGCGCGAACGCCAGCGCCACCACCAGCGCCCACACGAGGGCCGGGCCCGCGCGGCTCACGCCGCGGGCACCTCGACCATCTCGTACACCTCGATGATGTCGCCCTCTTGGACGTTGTCGTAGTTCTGCAGGTTGATACCGCACTCGAAGCCCGAGCTGACCTCGCGGACGTCTTCCTTGAAGCGCCGCAACTGCGCGATGGTGCCCTTGTAGACCTCGCGTCCGTCGCGCGACAGCCGCGCCTTCGCACCGCGTCGGATGACGCCGTCGGTGACGTACGAACCGGCGATGTTGCCCGAGCGCGGCACCTTGATGACCATGCGCACCTCGGCGTGACCGGTGACGCGCTCCGCGAACTCCGGCTCGATCTGGCCGCGGATCATCTTCTGGACGTCCTCGATCAGGTCGTAGATGATCCGGTAGCTCTTGAGCGGGATCTTCTGGCGCTCGGCGCTCTTGACCACCGATGCGGCGGCGTTGACACCGAACGTGAGGATGGTGGCGTCGCCGGTCGAGGCGAGCAGCAGGTCGGACTCCGTCGGCGCGCCGACCTCCGCGAGCATCAGCTCGAGGTCGACCTCCTCGGTGGTCGCGGCCTCCTTCTCGAGCACGCCCTTGATGGCCTCGAGACTGCCCTGCGTGTCGGTGCGCAGGATCAGGTTGACGGTCGTGACCTTGGTCTTCCCGAACAGGTCGGCGAGCGTCAGGCCCTTGCGGCCGATCTCCTCGCGCTCGGTCTCCTTGCGACCCAGCATGCGCTGCTCCGCGGTGCGCTTGGCGGTCGCCTCGTCGGCCACGGCCTCGACGTGTTCACCGGCCTGCGGCACGACGCTGAAGCCCAGGACCTGCACGGGCACCGACGGTCCGGCGCTGGTGACGATCGCGCCGGTGTGGTCGGTCAGGCGGCGCACCTTGCCCCAGGTCTCGCCGCACACCAGGTAGTCGCCTACCTCGAGCGTGCCCTGCTGCATCAGCACGGTCACGAGCACGCCGGCGCGCTTGTCGAGCACCGACTCGATCACGACGCCGGCGGGCTGCGCGTCGGGGTCGGCGCGCAGGTCCTCGACCTCGGCGACCAGCGACACCATCTCCAGCAGGTCGTCGACGCCCTGGCCGGTCATCGCGCTCACCGGCACGACGACGGTGTCGCCACCGAACGCCTCGGGCACCAGCTCGACCTGCATCAGGTCGCGCATCACCTTGTCGGGGTTGGCCTGCGGCAGGTCGATCTTGTTGATCGCCACGATGATCGGCACCTTGGCCGCCTTGGCGTGGGCGATCGCCTCGCGCGTCTGCGGCATGATGCTGTCGTCCGCGGCCACCACGATCACCGCGATGTCCGTGGCGCTGGCGCCGCGCTGGCGGATGGCCGTGAAGGCCTCGTGCCCGGGCGTGTCGAGGAAGGTGACGACGCCGTTGGGCGTCTCTGCCTGGTACGCGCCGATGTGCTGCGTGATGCCGCCGGCCTCGCGCTCGGCGACCTTGGTCTTGCGGATGTAGTCGAGCAGCGAGGTCTTGCCGTGGTCGACGTGGCCCATCACCGTCACCACGGGGGCGCGGTGGGGCAGGGGCGGTGCGTCGGCCGCAGCCGCGGGCTCCGCAGGCGGCGCTTCGACCGGCGCTGCGGCCGGGGCCTGCGCCTGCGCCTCGGGCTCGGCCGCGGTCTCAGCCTCGGCCTCGTCCTCTGGCTCCGCCGTCGCGGTCGCCGTCGCCGGTGCCGCCGGTGCCGCAGCGGTCGCGGTCGGGGCGCTCGCCGTGGCCGTGGTCGTGGCTGCCGGCGCGCCGCCGGCGCGCGCGGCCTCTTGCGCCACGAGCTGGCGGATCGTGTCTGCGACGTCTCCCTCGAGCGAGCTGGCGTGGCTCTTGTAGCTCACGCCGATGTCGTCGAGCATCGCGAGCATGTCCTTGGTGTCGAGGTTCAGGTCTTTCGCGAGCTGGTAGATGCGTACTTTCTCAGCCATTCGTCCCTCCGTGGCGGGCGTCGTGCGATGGGGTGACGGTCGCCTCGCGCGCCGAAGCTGGCGTCTGCGGGGTGTCCGTCGCGTCCGGCGACGCGGCCGTGAGGGCCGCACGTCGCGAACGCAGCGTCAGCAGGAGCGCGCGCACCTGCTCGGTGTCCTGGCGGAAGGTGCGCGCCAGCGCACGCGTGACGGAGCGCTCGTCGAGCCGCTCCAGGCAGGCGTGACAGAACCAGGTGCCGCGGCCGCCGGCACGTCCCGAGGCGTCGTGCGCCCAGCCCGACTCGCCCCGGATCAGGCGCTCGAGCTGCGCCTTCGGGAGCGATTCGCGGCAGGCGACACAGCGCCGCAGGGGGACGTGACGACGGAGGCCGCTCATGCGCGTTCGGTCGCCTCCGCATCGTCGTCGCTGCCGTCACGCGGCGCGTCGTCGGGGGCGTCCTGGGGCGCGCCCTCGCTGACCATCTCGTTGGACGCCTCGTCGGACGCCGCGTCGGTCGCCTCGGGTGGGTCCGCGTCCGCGTCGGGCATCGCGGGCGGTTCGTCGGCGTCGGGCCGGGCGCTGAAGAGCGCCTCGAAGGCGGCGCGGCGCGAATCGCCGGCGCCCGCCGGCGGGCCCGTGAGGGCGTCGGCCTGGCGCGAAGCCGCGGCCGCCATGGCGGAGTCCAGGTCGCTGATCGCCTCGCTGGCCATCAGGTCGATGCGGAAGCCGGTGAGCTTCGCCGCCAGCCGCACGTTCTGGCCGCCCTTGCCGATCGCCAGCGAGAGCTGGTCGCTGCCGACCATCACCTTCGCCTCGCCGGCGTCCTGGTCGAGCTCGATGGTGCCGACCTTGGCGGGGGAGAGGGCGTTGCGGATGAACTCGCGCGGGCTCGGGTCCCACATGATGATGTCGACGCGCTCGCGCTGCAGCTCCGCGGTGACCGACTGGATGCGGCTGCCGCGATGGCCGATGCAGGCGCCGATCGGGTCGACGTTGGTGTTGGTGGAGGACACGGCCACCTTCGAGCGCTGGCCGGCCTCGCGCGCCACCGCCTTGAGTTCGACCGTGCCGTCGGCCACCTCGGGGATCTCTTGGCGCATCAGGTAGCCGAGCAGCTCGGGCGCGGCGCGCGACACCAGGATGCTGGGGCCGCGGGTGGAGAGCTCCACCTTCGCCAGGTACACCTTGAGCCGCATGCCGACCATGTAGCGCTCGCCCTGGATCTGCTCGCGCGGCGGCATGATCGCCTCGCCGCGGCCCAAGTCGACGAACACGTTGCGCTTGTTGTCGGTGCGCGCTACGACGCCAGTCATGACGTCGCCGGCGCGGTCCTTGTACTCCTCGAAGACGTGCTCGCGTTCCTTCTCGCGCAGTTTCTGGGTGATGACCTGCTTCGTGGTCTGCACCGCGATGCGGGTGAACTGCTCGGGGTCGACGGGGAACTCCATCTCCATCCCCACCTCGACCTCTTCGTCGAGCTCGAGCGCCTCGGTGAGCGCGATCTCCTTGTCCTCGTCCTCGATCGTCTCGACCACGCGCCGGATCACCAGCACCTCGAGCTCGCCGGTCTCGGGATCGACGCCCACCTCGATCTGCTTGCCCGGCATCACGTTGCGTTCGAAGGCCTGTTCGAGCGCCTCCTGGATGCTGTCGAGCAGCTGTTCCTTGTCGAGGTTGCGTTCGGCCGCCAGCAGGTTCAGGGCGTCCATGAAGTCCTTGTTCATCACCACTCCTATTCGGTTGTCGGGAGCGCCCCACGCCTCGTGGGTCGCGCTCCCAGCGCCGCTCAGCGCGGCGTGTCGGGCCATTCTGCGAGCCGCGCACGCTCGATGGCCGCCAGGGCCACCTCGCGCTGCTCGCCACCGTCGAGTTCGACGGTCAGTCGGTCGCCGTCGACCGCACGGACACGGCCGCTCAGCGTCTCGCCATCCACGCGCAACTTCACCAGCAGGTCGGCGAAGCGCTCGAAGTGTCGGGCCGTGACGAGTGGACGCTCGGCACCGGGCGACTCGACCTCCAGCCGGTACGCGTCGGCGATCGGGTCGAGGCGGTCGAGCTCGAGCCCGAAGGCCTCCGCCGCCGACCGTACGTCCTCCACCGACACCACGGCTTCGTCGAGACGGTCGATGCGCAAGAGCATCCGCCGCGGTCCGCGACCGCTCGACACGTGCAGCTCCAACACCTCGTAGCCGAGGGGGGTCAGCACGTCGCGGGCTGCTTCCTTCAAGTCCATCTCGCGCCTCCGTCCGGTCCGCCTTCGGACCGTCCGCCGGTGGGCCCGCGAGCGGCTCGCCGGCGGTGCGCCTGCATGGCACCTGACTCGGCTCTTCACGCGTCGAGGGCGGGCTCGCAGAACCCGCCCTCGACCTGGGCCGAGTCGTTGTCCGCCCGCGATCGTAGCACGCACCCGCCGCCCGGCGCCAGAGATCGTGCGACCCGAATGCGACGCAGCCCCCTTGCGGCAGCCGCGCAGCGTCGGTACACTCCGCGGCAGCCGGACGCCCGCCCGGGCGAGCGAGGAGCCCCGATGGACGCAGGACCCTGGATGGACGACGTGACGCTGTTGACGCCCGGTCCGACGCCGATCCACCCCTGGGCCGCCGCCGCCCTCGCCTGGCCGATGCGCGGCCACATGGACGACGACGTCTTCGCGTACAACGACGCCATCGTCGCCGACCTCAAGCGCCTCTACGGCGCCGCCGACGACGCCTTCACCTGCCTGCTGGCCGGCTCCGGCTCGCTCGGCATGGAGTCGGGCATGGCGAACCTGCTCGAACCCGGCGAGCGCGCCCTCGTGGCCAGCAACGGCGTGTTCGGCGAGCGCATGGCCGAGATGGCGCGGCGCGTCGGCGCCGACGTCGAGGTGGTGCGCGCGCCAGCGGGCACGCCGCTCGATCCCGACGAGGTGCGCCGCGCCGCGCTCGCGCGGCCGCCCAAGGTGCTGGCGTTCGTCCACGGCGAGACCAGCACCGGCGTGCTGAACCCGCTCGCGGAGCTCACCGCGGTCGCCGCCGAGGTCGGCGCCCTGGCCTCGGTCGACGCCGTGACCACCGTCGGCATGGGCCCGTTCGCGATGGCCGAGAACGGCATCGACTACGCCTACACCGGCTCTCAGAAGTGCCTCTCGGCGCCGCCCGGGTTGGCGCCGGTCGCCTACTCGTGCCGCGCGCTCGAGGCCGTGGCCGCGCGCCGCACGTCGGTGGTGTCGTGGTACGCCGACGTGCTCGGCATGCAGGGCTACTGGCTCACCGGCGCCGGCGGCCGGCTCTACCACCACACGGTGCCGATCCACCTGCACTGGGCCACCGGCGAGGCGATCCGGGCGGCGCTCTTCGAGGGCCTCGAGGCCCGCGCCGCCCGCGCGGCCGGCATGGCCGAGGCCGTGCTGGCCGCGCTCGCGCCGCTCGGCTTCGGGGCCGCCGTGCCCGCCGCGCACCGCCTCCCGACCGTCTTGGCCGTGACGCTGCCACCAGGTGTCGACGACGTCGCCCTGCGCGCCACTCTGCGCGTCGAGGACGGCATCAGCCTGGCGGGCGGCCTCGGCCCCACCGCAGGGATCGTGTGGCGGCTCGGGTTGATGGGCGAGGCCGCCCGCGTGCGCCCGTACCGCCGCCTGGTCGAGGTGCTGGCGCGACGCTTCGACGGGCCCGAGGCCCTGGAGCGCTTCGACGAGGCCTGCCAGCGCCTGGGGCTCGTCGACGGCGCGGTGCCGAGCCGCAGCCACGCGCTGGTCCGCACGTCCGGCCTCACGCCGGCATGAGCGGCCGCGGTCGCTCGGCCCGCGGCCGTGCCGCAGCAGCGGACACCGCCGACGTGGCGAACGACGAAGGCGTCACGCCCGTGCCGCTGCTGCGCGCGCACCCCACGCTGCTCGACACGGTCGCGCAGCTGGTGTGGGCGGCCGCTCCCCACGCGCAGCTGATGCGCGACGACCCCGACGACGCCGGCCTGGTGCCGCTCTACCTGCGCGCTCCCCTGCGTTCGGACGAGGCGGAGGCGTTCGAGCGCGGCCTCGACGCGCTGCTGGCCGAGAGCGCCGAGCGCCGCCGCGGCACCTACCTGCGCGAGGTTCGCGACCTGCGCGGCCGCCGGCGCGAGCTCGGCGTCCCGGTCGCGCCCGACGCCTGGTCCGGCACGGCCGTCATGGTGGGCCCCTTCGCGGACGAGTCGGCAGCCAGTGCCTGGTCGCAGCGAGCGCTCGGCCCTGGCTGGCTCGGCGACGCGTTGCCCAACGCCGGCGCCTGGTACGTCGACGTGTTCCGCGGCGACGACGGCACGACGCGCGCGGGTGCGAATTGACACCCCGGCGGGGCACGGCTATGCTCGCCGGCATGCGCGTCTCGCGTCATGCACGCTTTACCCGCTCGCGGAGGGCCTGAGGCCAGGCGAGCACCACACGCGCGCCCAACCCCGACCCTGCGCACCGCCCCACGGCCGATGGTGGCGGTGCTTTCGTGTGCCGAAGGAGGCACCCATGCTCGAAGAGGCTCTCGCCGAGATCCGATCCGCGCCCGACGCGCGGGCGCTACAGCAGGTGCGCGTCGCCTGGCTGGGCCGCAAGGGGCGCGTCACCGAGCGCCTCAAGACGCTCGGCGGCCTGGCACCCGAGGAGCGGCGCGCCGCCGGCGCCGAGATCAACGCCCTCAAGCAGGCGCTCGAGCAGGCGTTCGACGAGCGTGAGCACGAGCTCGAAGCGGCCGCCGTCCAGGCCCAGCTCGAGCGCGAACGCGTCGACGTCACGCTCCCTGGCCTGCGGCCCGCCGCCGGCGCCCACCACTTGCTCTCGCAGGTGATGCACAAGCTCACCGACGTCTTCCGTACGCTCGGCTACGAGGTCGTCGTCGGCCCCGAACTCGAGGACGACCACCACAACTTCGAAGCGCTCAACTTCCCCCCCGAACACCCCGCGCGCGACACGCAAGACACCTTCTGGACCAGCGACGGCCGCCTGCTGCGCACCCACACCAGCCCCATGCAGGTGCGCTACATGCGCGACCACCGGCCCCCCTTCAAGGTTGTGGTGCCCGGCAAGGTGTTCCGCAACGAGGCGGTCGACACGACCCACGAGGCGCAGTTCCATCAGCTCGAGGCGCTCGTGGTCGGTGAGCGCATCACCATGGCAGACATGCGCGGCGCGATCGAGGCGATGGCCGTGGCGCTCTTCGGCCCGGGGACCCGCACCCGGCTGCAGCCGACGTTCTTCCCGTTCGTCGAGCCCGGCGCCGAGTTCGCCATCTGGTGGACGCACCCCAAGACCGGCAAGGAGGAGTGGCTCGAGCTCGGCGGCTGCGGGATGGTCCATCCGAACGTCTTCCGCGCCGTCGGCTACGAGGGCGTCACAGGCTTCGCCTTCGGCTTCGGCCTGGAACGCATGGCGATGGTCACCTACGGTGTCGCCGACATCCGCGACCTGTACCGCGGCGACGTGCGCGTGCTGCGGCAGTTCCGAGGCGTGGCGTGAGGGTCCCGGTCGGTGCGCTGGCCGAGATGCTGGGCGAGCTGCCCAGCGTCGACGAGATCGTCGCCACCCTCGACGGCCTCGGCCTCCCGGTCGACGCCGTGCTCGAACTCCCCGGCGCCCCCCGCGGGGTGCTGGTGGCCGACCTGATCGACGTCCGGCCGCACCCGGACGCAGACGGCCTCACGGTCGTGCGCGTGCGGGCCGGCGAGCGCGAGGCCGAGGTGGTGTGCGGCGCGCCCAACGCCCGCGTCGGGCTGCGCAGCGCCTGGGTGCCGCCCGGCACCACGCTACCGGCGCTCGGCCAGACCATCGAGGCGCGCGAGGTGCGCGGCGTGCGCTCCGAGGGCATGCTCGCCAGCCCGCGCGAACTCGGCCTGTTCGACCACCAGGGCGGCCTGCTCGTGCTCGGCGACGACGCGAGGGCCGGCAGCGAGCTCGCCGACGCGTGGGGACCCGAGACGGTGCTCGAGCTCGAGATCACCCCGAACCGCGCCGACGCCACCGGGCTGCTCGGCGTCGCGCGCGACCTGGCCGCCAAGCTGCTGCTGAGCCTGCGCGACCCGTCGCGCAGCGAGACGCTCGATCTGGGCGACCCGGACGTGTTCGATGGCCTCCACGTCGAGGTGGCCGATCCGGAGCGCTGCCCGCGCTTCACCCTGCGCCGCATCGAGGGCGTGCGGGTGGGCCCCAGCCCGGTATGGCTGCAGCGCCGCGTCGCGGCGTTCGGGCTGCGGCCGCGCAACAACGTGGTCGACGTGACCAACCTCGTCACCTTCGAGCTCGGCCAGCCCTCGCACGCCTACGACGTGCGGGCGCTCACGGGCGGCGTGCTGCAGGTGCGGCGCGCCCGCGCCGAGGAGCGACTTCGCACGCTCGGCGACGACGAGCTCGCCCTCGACCCGGACGACCTGGTGATCGCCACGCCCGAGCGCGCCGCCGATGCCGCACCCGGCCGCTTGGCCGCGGCCGCCGGCAGCCGCGCGGTCGGCCTGGCCGGCGTGATCGGCGGCGCGGGCGACTCCGTGCGCGACGACACCAGCGACGTGGCGCTCGAGGTGGCGCACTTCGATCCCGTCGGCGTGCGCCGCACCGCGCGGCGCCACAAGCTCCACACCGACGCGCACTACCGCTTCGAGCGCGGCGTCGACCCGGCGCTTCCCGAGCGGGCCTCGGCGCGCATCGCCGCCCTGCTGGCCGAGGTGGCGGGCGGGACGCCGCACACCGGCGTCACCGTCGTCGGCACGGTGCGCGCGGCGCCGGCCATCGACTTCCGGCCCAGCCGGGTCGCCTGGCTCACGACGCTGGAGGTGAGCGCCGACACGCAGCGCGCGATGCTCGAGCGGCTCGGCTGCCACGTGACGATCGTGGGCGACGACGCCTGGAGCGTCGCGCCGCCGAGCTGGCGTGTCGACCTCGGCATCGAGGAGGACCTGATCGAGGAGGTCGCCCGGTTGCACGGCTTCGAGCACATCGCCGCCACCGTGCCCAACCTGGCCTTCGTGCCCCCGGCGGGCGACCCCACGCACCGCGCGCTGCGCGACGCGCTGGTCGAGAACGGCTTCCTCGAGACGATCAGCTACGCCTTCACAGGCGCCGCCGAGCTCGCGGCGGCGCGCGCGCCCGCCGCCAGCGTCGTGCTCACCGAGCCGCAGGGGGTCGAGCGCGCCGTGCTGCGCACCGCCTTGTACCCCGGCCTGCTCGCCGCGGCCCGGCTGAACCACGCCGAGCGCGACCTGGCGCTGTTCGAGGTGGGACGCGTGTTCGGCGCCGAGGAGCGCGAGCGCGTGGCGCTGCTGCTGCGCGGCCGCCGCCTGGTGGCGCCCTGGCGGGCAGGGCTCGAGGTCGACTTCTTCGTCGCCAAGGGCGTGCTCGAGCAGCTCGCGGAGCGCTTCGGCGCCGCGCTCGAGCTGCGCCCGGCGGCCGCCGACCACCTCCACCCCCACGCGGCGGCCGAGGTCCTGTGGGACGGCCGCGCGGTCGGCCAGCTGGGGCGCGTGCACCCGGAGGTCGCGGCGGCGTTCGAGCTGGGCGAGACCTTCGTGGCCGAGCTCGAGCTGCCGCTCGCGGTGCATGCCCCGGCCCTGACGCCGCTGCCGCGCCAACCGTTCGCCGAGCGCGACCTCGCGGTGATCGTCCCGCAGGGGGTGACGTTCGCCGAGCTGCGCGGCGCGCTGGCCGCCGTCGCCGGGCCGTGGCTGATCAGCCTGGAGCCCTTCGACGTGTACGAGGGCGAGCAGGTCGGTGAGGGCAGGCGCAGTCTGGCGCTGCGGTTCCGCTTCCGCCACGCGGAGCGCTCGCTCGCCGACGCCGAGGTCGAGGCGTGTATGAAGGAGGTCATGCAGGCCGCGCGAGCGGCCGGATACACTCTGCGTACATGACCGTCCTCGACGTCGCACTCGTCCTGACCGCGGCCCTGGTCGCCGCCCTCGCCATCCAGCGACGAATGGGCGGCCTGATGGTCGGTCTGGGCGGCGCGATCGTGCTGCGGCCGCTGCTGCTCCTGGGCGACATGAACCCCTGGCTGGGGCTCTTCGGGGCGCTGCTGGTCGGGCTCGGCCTGGCCCTCGCCGGCCGGCTGCTGCTGCCCGGCGCCGGTGGCACGGGCATCTGGCCGCGCGTCGCCGGCGGCGTCGGCGGCGCGGCGCTCGGCGTCGCGATCGTCCTCACGCTGGTGACGTCGCTGCCCATCGGGCGCGACGCCCTCAACCCCAACCAGCTGCGCTACCCGGCCAACGACCTGCCCGCCACGATCCGGCCCGTGATCGAGCGCAGCGTGCTGGTGCAGGTGGGCCGCGAGGTCCTGTTCGCGCCGCTGCTGGCCGCGCAGGACCCCCGCTCGCCCCAGCGCACCGCGGTCATGAACACCTTGCACGGCTGGATCGTCACGGGCGAGCCCTGGCGCTGACCTGCGCGCAATCGCACCTCGGCGCCGCCAGGCGGAGGCTAGACTCGCCGCACGGAGGTGCGACGGCTGATCGAGCAGAGGACGAGAGAGCGCAAGCCCGTCGCGCGCAGCGCGGCGGTGACGAGGCGGAGGGCCCCGAGCCCGCGCGGTTGACGACCCGCGCGCCGTGCCTGGGGATACGGGCGAACGCCCGGAAAGCGCGAACCGCCCACGCGCGCCACGACGGTGGCGTCGACAGCGCGTGCGGCACCAAGTCTGCGGGCCCCTCCTGAGCACGACCCATCACTCGTACCCGACCGGGTCGACCGGGGCTCGCCACCCCACCACACACGACTTGTGCACATCGAGCGGCCGACCGCGCGTCGGCCGAGCGCAGGCGCCACATAGGCGCCGGCGCGGACACGGTGGCGATCGCGCCGCCGTGCAGGAGGACC
>PWQI01000134.1 GCA_003556805.1 Trueperaceae bacterium
GACCGACCTGCTTGCGTCACACTCGGTTGGTCTCGGGAGGCATCAGGGAGGGATCGGTGCGCCGCATGTGCGCATCGCACGACCAAGGCCGGCGGCGGCGCAGTCATCCTCCGACGGTCCGGGCGTGGCATGATGCCGCAACCCACACGCGTGCACGGCCCGCGAGCGGCGCCGTCACGAGGCGAGGAGCGGCATGGGCATCGGATCGTGCGACCACACCATCCACGAACACCAACACCACCACGCGTGGGACTTGACGCAACCCCCGGCGCTCGAGGTCGACGACGGTGCGAGCGTCGAGTTCGACACCACCGACGCGTCCGGAGGCCAACTCGGCCCGACCTCGAGCGCGTCAGATCTGGCGACCGTCGACTTCGCTCGGGTGAACCCCGTGACCGGCCCCGTGTACGTGCGCGGCGCCCGGCCCGGCGACGTGCTCGAGGTCGAGGTGCTCGAGCTCGCGATGAGCGGGTGGGGTTGGACAGCGCTCATCCCGGGCTTCGGCCTCCTTGCCGATCAGTACCAAGCGCCCTGGCTCAAGCACTGGGACCTGACGCCCGGCGCCCGGACCGCTGCGTTCGCCGACGGCATCGACGTGCCGATCGCGCCGTTTCCCGGCACCATCGGCCTCGCGCCGCCGACGCCCGGGCCCCACCCCACCGTGCCGCCGCACGCCTGGGGCGGCAACCTCGACACCAAGCACCTCACGGCCGGGACGAAGCTCTACTTGCCCGTCGGCGTCGAGGGCGCGCTCTTCTCGGTCGGCGATACCCATGCCGCACAGGGCGACGGCGAGGTGTGCGGCACCGCGATCGAGTCGCGCATGCGCATCGCGCTGCGCTTCCGGCTGCGCCGCGATCTGCGCCTGCGCTTCCCCGCCTTCGAGACCTTCGGAGCCGCTCCCGGCGACCGCGCGTCGAGTGGATCGTTCGTGACCACCGGGGTCGGTCCGGACCTGATGGGCGCCGCTCGCGACGCCGTGTCGGGGATGATCGATCGCCTGATGGCCACCACGCGCTTGGACGCCGACGAGGCCTACGCGCTGTGCAGCGTCGCGGTCGACATTCGCGTCCACGAGGTGGTCGACGCACCGAACTGGGTGGTCGGCGCGTGGTTACCGCACGGCGTCGTGCGCGTCTGACGCCTCGACCCGTTCCGGAGTCCGCACCCGGCCGAGCCTGGCGTAGGCCCGCACCAAAGCGTCGGCGACCGTGGTCAGCGCCGCGCCTTCGCGCGCGCCGAACACCCGGTGTCGGCGGACCGCATCGAGCCCGACGAAGCCGATGCAGGTCGGCCCGTCCATCATCGGCACGCTGGTCAGGCTCTTGATGCCCTGTGGTTCGAGCGTGTGCCGCACCCCGCTGTCGGGCGGCAACGCGAAGACGTCGACGACCTCCATGGCGTCGCCAGCCCGGTGGCGCGCCACCCATTCCGGCACGAGATGCAGCGGGAACGCTTGTAGGATCGCGATCTGTGGCTCCACGGCTGCGGCGCACCACTCGTGCGTGTTGTGGCACAAGCCGGCGGCGAAGTCGTAGCTGAACGCGTACGCGCGGTCTGCGCCAAGCGCGCTGCCGAGAGCCTCGAGCACCGCGTCGACGGAGCCGTCGAGACCATCGCCATCGACCTGGTCCAGCCGACCCACGGCGATGGCGAGCGCCGTATCGAGCGCCGCATCGACGGAAGCGGGGGCCTCTGGAGGAGCGGTGTCGGTCGCTCCCCTGTCAACCATGCCCAACTCGCTGCACCTGTTCGAGCACCATTTCCGCAGCGTACCGCTACGCGTTGCGCCGCGGAGCGACGGATGCACACCAGGCCCAGCCACGGGGTCAGGTGGCGGTCGCGGCCCCTTCCCGCGCCCACGCGCCCACCACGTCGGCCACGCGTGTCGAACCCACCCACGTAGCGCGCTCGGGTTCGTCCTCGGGGTCGCCGCCGCGCTCGATCTCGTGCATCGAGAGGTCGAGCAGCGCGTGCAGACCCGGGTGCACTGCCCGCGTCGCACCCCGCAACACCTTCACCACGCCGACGGGAAGGTGTTGGCGGCGCGCCTGCAAGCCGAGCTCCGCCTCGACGAGTTCCAACGCCTCGCGACGGCTGAGGTGGTCGCGGCCGCGGATCTCGCGAACGGTGCCGAGGGTGGCGTCGTCGTCCAGGCAGCGCACCACGTCGTCGGCGACGTCGTCCGCCGAGACCCAGTTGATGCGCTCCTCGCCGGCTCCGAAGAACGGTACCGGCTTCCCGGCCCGTACGGGGGCGCCGAGCAGGACGAGGGCGTGGTTCTCCGGGAAGACGCTCGGACGGATGACCGTCCACGGCGCGCCGCTGGCCTCGAGATGACGCTCCGTCGCGCGCTTGACGCGCCCGAAGGCGGTGGCCTCCGAGGCGGCACCGGCGGCGGAGAGGTAGACGACCTGCCGCACACCCGCCGCCGCGGCCGCATCGATCAGCCTCCGCGCACCCACGCCATCGACGGCCATCGGCGTGTTGCGCCGCGACGGCGGCACCAGCCCATGCGCGGCGATGACGAGGCGTTCGGCGCCCGCCAGCGCCGCCTCCTCCCACCCCGTTTCCCGCAGGTCGCCGCGGACGACTTCGGCACCGCGAGCCGCGGCATCGACGAGGCGATCGGGGTCACGCGACACCGCGCGCACGCTCGAACCGTCGTCCAGCACGTGCTGGACGACGCGGCTGCCGAGGACCCCGGAGGCGCCTACGATCACCACCACGGCGGCGCCTCCCGCGGACACGGACGACGGGGATCGGAAGGGGTCATGGCATCACCTCCTGGCCAACGCGCGACCTGGCCAACGCGGGATCGAACACCGTGACGGTGCGTCCCAGGATAGGGCATGGGCGGCGACGAGCACCACATCGGTCCATCGGCCGATGCGGCGCCGCGGCGCCGCGGCCTACCGTCGCGTCGGAGGTACGCATGACCACCCGTTCGACAGCGACACGCACCCCACGCCGCGCCGCGCTCGTGACCGGCGCGAGCCGCGGCCTCGGCCGCACGCTCTCAGGCTTCCTCGCGGCCAGCGGCTTCGACCTCGTGATCGATGCCCGCGGCGCCGACGACCTGGCGGCAGCCGCGAGCGCGCTGCGGGCGCACGGCACCGCGGTGATCGCCGTACCGGGCGACGTCACCGACGCGACCCACCGCGAACGACTCGTAGCCGCGGCGAGCGACCTCGGCGGACTCGACCTGCTCGTCAACAACGCCTCGACGCTGGGCGCCTCGCCCCTGCCTCACCTCGTCGACGCCTCGCCCGACACGCTCCGGCGGACGCTCGAGGTCAACCTGATCGCACCGCTGTCTCTGGTGCGCGCTGCGGTTCCGCTCCTCGAGCGGCGTGGCGCTCTGATCGTCTCCGTCAGCTCCGACGCCGCCCTCGGCGCGTACGAGGGCTGGGGCGCATACGGCGCCAGCAAGGCCGCGCTCGACCTGGCGACGCGCACGCTGGCCGCCGAGCTGGCGCCGCGCGGGATCGGAGCCGTCGCCGTCGACCCGGGCGACATGCGCACGGCGCTGCACCAGCTCGCGTTCCCGGGCGAGCGCATCGACGACCGCCCCGATCCCGACGTCACCCTCCCCTTCTGGGCCTGGCTGACGACCCAAGACCCCGCTGCGGTCTCCGGGCAACGGTTCCTCGCCCAGGACGACGTGTGGACCACCGCGCGAAGCGGCCTCGCGCACGCGCCGGTGGTGCTGTGATCGCCGGCGTCGCGCGCAGCGGCGGCCACGGCGCGCCAGGCCCGGTCCTCGACACCGCGGCGCCCAGCGACGCCGCGCCCTCCCGGCGGGGTGCGACCGAGGCTCTCTGGACGCCGCCGGAGGTCACGGCCCCGCGCGCCGCGAGCGCGCCGCCCGAGGCGCGTGGCTTGCGCCGCGACGAGGTGGCCCTGCTCGTCTCCGGCGATGACGGTCACCGGCACGCAGGCTTCCTGGACCTCCCGGAACACCTCGGGCGCGGTGACCTGCTCGTCGTCAACGACAGCGCCACGTTGCCCGCCGCCTTGCCCGCCAGCGGGGCCGTCGGCGACGTCGCCCTGCACCTCTCGACCAGGGTGGGCGCAGACCTGTGGCTGGCCGAACCGCGCTGGAGCGCCGAGCGCCCGGGGCCCCTGCCGCTCGCTCCGGGCGATCGCCTCGACGTCGGCGGCGTCGAGGCGAGACTCGTGGCGCCCTACCCGCGCCAGCCCCGCCTCTGGTTCGTCCGCGTCGACGCCTCGACGGCGATGGCCCGCGTCGGCCGCCCGATCCGCTACGGCTACGTGCCCGGCACCTACCCGCTCCGGTCGTACCAGTCGATCTTCGCCGCCGTCCCCGGCAGCGCCGAGATGCCCTCGGCCGGCCGGCCGTTCAGCACGCGCGTGCTCTCGCGCCTGCACCAGGCGGGCATCCTGGTCGCCAGCGTGACGCTCCACACCGGCGTGTCGAGCCTCGAGCACGACGCGACCGACCTCGAGCACGTCGCCATGCCGCCGGAGCCGTTCTTCGTGCCGCGCTTCACGGCCCGGGCCGTGCGCCACACCCGACGGCACGGCGGGCGCGTGATCGCGGTGGGCACGACG
This sequence comes from Trueperaceae bacterium, assembly GCA_003556805.1. Classification (GTDB taxonomy): domain Bacteria; phylum Deinococcota; class Deinococci; order Deinococcales; family Trueperaceae; genus CSSed10-48. Next base: position 4,576 of record PWQI01000134.1, read on the forward strand.
GTCGTCCGGGCGCTCGAGAGCGCCGTGGCCCGCGGACGGGTGTGCGCTGGCGGAGGCTTCACGCGGCGCGTGGTGCACCCGCGCCGGCGACCGAGCGTGGTCGACGGGCTCCTCACCGGCTTCCACGAGCCGCGCTCGAGCCACCTGGCGCTGCTGTCTGCGCTGGCCGGCGACGCGTCCGTTCGCGACGCGTACCGTGTGGCGGCCGGCGGCTCGTACCTGTGGCACGAGTTCGGCGACGTCCACCTGCTGCTCCCGGAGCGTGACCGCGACGGCGCGCGGTAGGCTGCCCTCCCGATGGAAGGCGCCACGACCGCACTGCGCGAGCGCCTCGAGCAACTCGCGACGCTGAACGCCATCGGCGAGGTCCTGAACCAGGAACCGACCTTCGCCACCGCCGCGGAGCGCGCCCTGGCACGGCTCATCGAATCGCTGGGATTGCAGGCCGGTTGGCTGTTCGTCACGCGGGTGGCGCACGGCGACACGAAGGGGGGTGCCCTGGCGCTCTCGAGCTGCCACGGCATCCCGCCCGCGCTCGCCAGCGACGACGCGGCACCGTTGCGTGAGGAGGGCTGCGATTGCCAGTGGCTGTTCCGCGCCGGCCGCCTCGATGCGGGTGTCAACATCGTGCGATGCAGCCGGCTCGAAGCCGCCACCGGCGACAAGGCGGGGCTCGAAGTGCACGCGAGCATCCCGCTGCTCGGGAAGCGCGGGCCGGTGGGCATCATGAACCTGGCCGCTCCCGGCCGAGAGCGCTTCGACGAGCCGACCCTCGCGTTCCTGACCGCGGTGGGTCGCCAACTGGGGATCGCCTTCGAGCGCTCGCGCCTGCTCGATGAACGGACGCGCGAGACGCGCTACTCCGCCGCTCTCGAAGAGCGCCAGCGCCTTGCGGTCGAGATGCACGACGGCGTCGCACAGCTGCTGTTCGCCGCCGAGCTTGCGCTACACAGCGCGCTGACGGACGGTGCCGACACCCGCGAACGCGTGAGCAACGCCGCGGGCCTGGTGGCCGATGCCCTCGAACGGCTGCGTGCGCTCGTCGAAGTGCTGCGCCCCTTCGATCCCGACGCGCCTCTCGACACGCTCGTTCGACGCCTCGCCGAGCGTGTGGGGAGCGCCCTCGAGGTGGCGGTCGAGGGTGCTGCGGGCGCGGGCGATGCCGACGTGGGCGCAGTGCTGGACGGCGCAGCGACGCAGGCGCTCTACCGCGTGGCGCAGGAGGCCACGCACAACGTCTTGAAGCACGCGCGCGCCGGCCGTCTGTGGTTCCGCCTCGGTGCCGACGGCGGCGTCGTCACGCTGTCGGTGCTCGACGACGGCGTCGGCCCACCGGACGAGGCGACGCTGGCGGCATCGGGCGGTTTGGGATTGGCCAGCCTCCGGCACCGCCTCGCCGCGGTCGGCGGGAGCCTGCGCCTGAGCGCGCGGCCCGGCGGAGGCACGGTCGTCGAGGCGAGGGTGCCATGGCGCGTGTGATGATCGTCGACGACCATCCGATCGTGCGCGACGGTTTGAAGACGTACCTGTCGCTGCAGGCCGACCTCGACGTCGTCGGCGAGGCCGCCGACGCCGCCGAAGCGCTGGCCCAGGCCCGGGCCAGCCGGCCCGACCTGGTTCTGCTCGACCTGCGCCTCGCCTCGGGCAGCGGCTTGGCCGTCCTCCCCGCTCTGCGCGCGCTGCGGCCTCCACCGCGGGTGGTGGTCTTGAGCAGCTTCCTCGACGCGACCGCGGTGCACGAGGCGATGCGCCTCGGCGCGAGCGGCTACCTGCTCAAGCACGTCGGTCCGGGCACCTTGGTGGACCGCATGCGCGCCGCCCTGCGCGGCGAGATCGTCCTCGACACCGCCGCGGTCGAGGCGCTGGCGCGCCCCTCCGCGTCGCCGTTGGCGTCCCTGAGCGCACGCGAGCGCGAGGTGCTGGCCTGCATCGTCGACGGCATGACCAACAAGCAGGCCGCACGGGCGCTGGGGATCACCGAGAAGACCGTCAAGACCCACGTCAGCCACCTGCTGGCGAAGCTCGGCGTGCGCGACCGGACGCAGGCGGCGGTGTTGGCCACCGCGGAGCGCGACGCCGATCCGTGAGCGCCACGACGGCTGGGCACGGCGACGGGTGGGCACCGACACGCCGTCGCGCGACGCGTTAGGCTCGACGCAGATGCGCACGCCGCCTGCCGACCCGACCTCACCCGTCACCGCACGACCGGTGGAGCGTTCGGCGGCCATGCGTCGCGTCGCGGTCACGGCCATCGCCGGTTGGGTGCTGCTGTCGATCGCCGCGATCGGAGCCGGCGACCCGACCGGTGTCCTGTGGAGCGGCGGCGTCGTGGCCGGCGTCGTCGCGGCGGTGTGGTGCCTGCGTTGGCCGGCGCTCCGTCGCGTCGCGGCGGCCGCGGCCGGCGTGTACGCGGCCGTCCTGACCGGCGCGACCCTCCTCGCGGGGTGGTCCGACGTGACCGACGACGCCAGGGTGCAGATCTTCACCGGCAACCCGAACGTGTTGGCGGCGGCCCTGGTGACCGCCTTCGCTGCCTGGGCCGCGCTGGCGCCACGGCGGCGGTGGGTGTGGTGGGGCTGGCCGGCCGTGGCGTTGGCGGTGCTGCACACCGGCTCGCGGACCGCGGGCGGCGCACTGCTGGCGGCGGGCACGGTGTGGTTGGTGGTGCAGGCAGTCCGCCGACGCTCGCGAGTCGCGTGGGCGCCGGTCGTCGCCGTGGCCATCCTCGCCGCAGCGGCGTTCGCCTGGGAACGCGGCGTGGTGGAGTTGACGCCGAACCTGCTCGCTGCCCCCAGCGACTTCAACGACCCCGCGTGGCGTCATGATCTCGCCGCGAGCGTCACCGTGAGCGACGAGGGTGCGCCCGGACCGTTCCCCGGCACCAGCGCGCAGCGGCTGGTCGCGACCGCGCTCCCGAACCGGACGCACCTGGCGCACCAGAGCATCGGTCGCTCCGAGGACGGCGTCCCATACGTCGCCTCGATCTACCTGCGCTCCGACACACCGCAACGCTTCGTGCTCACCTCGCATCTCGCCAGCGTGACGTGCGACGTTGGCCCCGAGTGGAGCCGCTGCGTCACGCCGGTCGGTTTCGGCGACGACCATGCCCAGCGCCAGATCCACCTGCGAGCACCTGCTCGTGGCGGCAGCGTCGACGTCGAGGTGTTCGGCGCGCAGTACGAACGCGGGACCGAGGTGACGCCGTTCCTCGACACCCGACCCGCCTGGGTGCCCCAGACCATGGTCAACCGCTTCGATCTGCGGCGCGTCACGCTGCTGCCGGAGAACCGCCTGCCGCCCTGGCGCGCTGGCTCCGAGATCTTCATGGACCACTGCTGGTTCGGCGTCGGTCTGTCCGCCGCTCCCGACACCTTCCTCGAACGCACGGGCCGCACCATGTCTCGGCCGGTCACCTACGCGCCCCACCTGATCCTGCAGTGGCTCGCCGTCCACGGCGTGGTCGGTGCCGCGGGCATCGCCGTCTTGGCCATTGGCGTGCTGTCGCTTCTGAGCGCCACGGCATGGGCACGGCTCGCACCGATGTTGGTCGCGCTCGCGCTCCTCAACACCTGGGACGTGACGCTCATGGAGCCGACCGTGTTCGCGGCGGCGCTGCTGGCGACCGCTTCGTTGGTGCACGGAGGAACGCCTACGGCACCTCGAACGCGCTCTGGTCGACGGGACCACGCCGATGACCCGAGTACGTGAGCTCGGTGCCCGCGTCGTCGAGACCCTTGACCACGAGACCCGCCCCGCGGTCGAACCAGAACCACCGCCCGTGGGCGCCGCCGTCGCGGCCGTAGACCTCGATCCGCCAGCGCTCCAGCACGCTGCCGTCGACCGTCTCGTCGGCTTCGAAGGTGCAGCGGTGCGTTTCGGGCGAGCGGGTGCAGGGGTGGCGCGGGTCCTCGGGCTCGGTGACGGCCGCGATGTAGCCGTGCACGAGCAGCTCGTGCGTGTCCGGACCCGTCAGCGTGAAGCTCTGCGTGCTGCCGTCGGGGAGGAGCGCCCACATGCGCACCGAGTCGCCGTCCGGCATCGCGACGGTGACCTGCTCCGTGCCGGCGATGCGCCACTCGGTGCGCACGGCGTGGGCGTCGACCACGATCGTCCCCGCCATGGCTCCGGTGTCCGGATGGGACATGTGCACGTCGACCGAGAACGGTTCGGCGAACCAGCTCCACGTCTCGGCGGAGGCGGCACCTGCCAGGGCGAGCACGGCCACGGCGAGCAGGCACGCGGGAACGGCGAGGAGCGTGGCAGGAGGCGCTGCCTCGACTGCGCGTGCGGTGACGTCGTCCATGAGGGCCCTCACGTTCCTGTCAGTACGTGAGCACACGGTCGTGCTCGAAGGTGAGCCGCACCAACACGCCCGGCAGCGCGAACTCGGCAGGGACGTGTGCGATGTCCGCCTCGATCACGCCGCGGGCCTTGGCCGACATGCCCGAGAGGTGGAAGCGCACGCCGCCGGCCACGAGGGCATCGACGTGCTCACGCAGGCGGCCGGTGCCGATGCCGACCAACGCGTCGATCGTCGCGACGCGCAGCAGCTGGACGGCATCGCCGGCCAGGAAGAAGGCGACGTCGTGGCCCTCCTCGAGCGCGGTTCGGCCGACGAGGAACGCCAGCGCGGCTCGGGTCGGATCGTCGGGTCCGCAGGTGACGTGTACGAGCAGCTTCGCCATGCCCACCTCCGTTGTATGAGGCCCGAAGCGTAGCAGATCGTCGCAGCCGCTCGAGGTCGGACCGGGATGCGATGCATGTTACTTAGGTATTGACCTAAGTATTCGTGCCCTCGTAGGATGCCCGCATGGCGCCGTCACCCGATGTCCGAACCGACGTCTTCAAGGCGCTCGCCGACCCGACCAGGCGCGCGGTCGTCGAGCGCCTCGGGGACGGGCCCGCGTCGGTGACGGAGCTCGCGCGGCCGTTCGACATGGCCTTGCCGTCGTTCGTGCAACACCTCCGCTCGCTGGAGGCGGCAGGGCTCGTGGCCTCGCGCAAGTCGGGCCGCGTCCGCACCTACCGACTCGTCCCCGACCACCTCAAGGGCGCCGAGGACTGGCTCGCGCGCCAACGCACGCTCTGGGAACGCAGGCTCGACCGCTTCGACGCCTACGTCTCCACCCTCGAGGAGGACGCCTCATGACCCCCGACCGCTTCACCCACGACCCCGCTCTCGACCTCGTCCTCGAACGCGACATCGACGTCCCTCGGGCGCTCGTCTGGAAGGCCTGGACGACGCCCGAGCACGTCAAACAGTGGTTCGCGCCGAAGCCGTGGTCGGTCAGCGAGTGCGTGATCGACCTACGCCCAGGCGGCGTGTTCCGAACGGTGATGCGCTCACCGGACGGCCAGGAGTACCCCGGCGACGGCTGCGTGCTCGAGGTGGTACCGAACGAGCGCCTCGTGTGGACCGACGCGCTGCTTCCGGGCTACCGTCCGGCTCCGGAGCCGTTCTTCACCGCCAGGATCGAGCTGCGCGACAGCGGTGGAGGGACGCGCTACGTCGCCACGGCGATCCACCGCGACGCCGAGGGCCGCAAGCGACACGAGGACATGGGCTTCCTGGACGGTTGGGGCATGGCGCTCGACCAGCTCGTCGCGCACGTGAAAACGGCGCTCTGAGCCACGTGCAGCCCAGCCGGCCCGCCCGTGCCAGAACGCGAGGTCACGCCACGTGTGCTGCCACGTCTACGGACCCGGCGGCAGCGGCCACGGTCGGTGATCGGTCTGGGGCAGCGCGTCGCGCACGAGCGTCACGCCGAGCCAGCGAGGTCGAGGGCCAACACCACCTCGTCGCCGTCCATCCGACCCGTGTGGCGGAAGCAGAGCGCCCGGTAGAAGGGCTCGGGGTTCCCCTCGGCCGGCACGTACGACAGCTCGAGCGTCGTGAACACCTCCTTGGCGCGCACGTGTTCGATCACCTGCAGCAGCGCGGCACGACCGACACCCCGCCCCTGGAAGCGCTCGTCGATCATGAAGCGCCAGACGCCTACGCTCGGCGTCGCCGGAGGAGATGACCGAAGCGACTCGTCGTACAGCATCACGAAGCCGGCCGGCTCGTCGCCCACGTAGATCGCCCGGTACCACGCCTCCTTCGAGAAGAGCGCCTGGGCCAGCGACACGGCGTTCGTGGCGACGAACCCCTTCTGATGCTCCGCGACCGAGAGCTTGACGATCGACACGACCGTGTCCTCGGTGATCTCGCGCAACGTCACGCGGGTCGGATCGATCTCCGGCTGGTGGACTTGGAGTGGCACGGCTTCTGTGACGTCCCTCATGACCCCTCCTCGAACGCGGTCCTCAGAGTCATACACCGCAGGAACGGCTCGGTCCAGGGCACTTCGTGTGGAGCACCACACGCCCCTCGAATCGGGGCCAATGCGCGCTGTGCTAACCTGCAGGCAGCGCTGACATTGCCATGACAGGATTACGCCCGCAACCGACGCGCTGCGTCGGACGCCATGTGGCGTTCGAGAAAGGAACCGACATGAGACAGATGAATCTGCGAGGCATCGCCGCGGCGCTGTGCGCCGTGGCGATCGTTGCTGGGGGCTGGGCCTTCGCTCAGACCGACGCCGAGTACGACGCCTGGCTGCAGTCCGCGCAACTCGGTCCGTATCAGCCCGACGTCGACGACTGGGACGCCATCCTGGAGGCCGCCCGGCAAGAGCCACCGCTGACCTTCTACGTCGCGACGAGCCGCGCCCTGGGCGCCACGGACCGTTTCAACGAGCGCTACGACCTCCAGGCCGAGGCGATCAACCTCGGGACCAACGACCTGATCGAGCGCGTTCGACGCGAGTGGGACGCTGGCTTGCGCAACGCTGGCCTCATCATGGTCGGCAACCCGGCGCTGTTCCAAGAGGCGTTGCTCACGCGTAACGCGGTCACGCGGTTCGTGCCGCGCGAACTCGAAGCAGTGATGGACCCGATCGAGACCGAGCCGCTGCTGCGCCACCGGTACAGCGTCGGCACGTGGTACTACAGCACCGACGGCGAGCGCGGCGTCACGCCGTACAGCAACATCTGGGAGCTGACGACGGAGCCGTGGCGCAACCGCGTGGCGACGACCGATCCTCTCGGGTCGAGCACCATCTTGATGTACTTCACGGCGCTGGTGTCGAACGCCGATCAGATGGAGGAGCTCTACGAGGACTTCTTCGGCGAGCCGATCACGCTGACCACCGACAACGCCGGTTACGAGTTCATCAAACGCCTCCTCGACAACGACCTGCGCATCGTCAGCTCGCAACGCGACGTTGCCGAGGCCGTCAGCGTGGCCGAGGGCAACTTCGCCGGCATGGGAACGCAGTCGCTGTTCCGCCTCGTCGAAGACGGGACGTACGACTACGACCTCGACGTCACGACCAACCCCGTCGTGCGCACCTTCCAGTGGATCGGCATCGGAAGCTACACCGAGAGCCCGAACCAGGCCAAGCTGCTGCTCGACTGGATGATGTCGCAAGAGGGCGGCGAGCCCTGGTGGTCGGCGGACTTCCCGGTCAGCCCGCTGGTCGAGCCCACCGGTGGCTTCGATCTGCGGATGTCGGACTTCGCCGTGGTCTGGGAACCGACGGTCGAAGAGATGATCGAACTCTCCGACGATCTCATCGACTTCTTCCTCCTGTACCGGTGAGTGAGGGTCGCACCGACACCCTGAACTGACGACGACGTGCGCGCGCCTGCCGCGGCCCATCACCGGACCCGGCAGGCGCACTCCGTGGCGATGACGAGGAGGCCCACGGCGTGACCCCCGACCAACGGAACACACCCACGAGTGGCAAGCGTCGAGGTCGCCTTGTGTGGAACCGCTTCAAGCAGTTCTTCACGACACCCCACCAGTGGATGGGCGCGTTCTTCCTGATCGTCTTCGGCTACTTGATCCTCATCCCCGTCAGCCAGATCGTACTCTCCACGTTGCGCATCCAGGAGGGCGACACGAGGCGCGCCGGCGGCGAGGTCGGCGACTGGACGCTCTACTACTGGGACCGCACGCTCAGCGGCGACCTAGCACAACGCATCTTCTACGAGCCGCTCGTCAACACCCTGATCGTCAGCGCGGGATACACGGCGCTCGCGATGTCAATCGGCGTCGTGCTGGCCTGGCTCCTCGTCAAGACCGATCTTCCCTTCAAGCGCTTCATCGGAGTCTCCGCGCTCATCCCGTACATCGTCCCGTCGTGGACGATCGCCCTGGCGTGGATCACCATGTTCGGCAACGACCGCGTCGGTATCGGCGCGCCCGGCGTCTTGCAGTCCAGCCTCGGCGTCACGCCACCTGACTGGTTGGCGTACGGAGCGGTACCGATCATCTTCGTCTTGGCGGTCAACTATTTCGCGTTCACGTTCTTGCTCACCGCCTCGGCGCTCGCCACCATCGACGGTCGACTCGAGGAGTCCGCTGCGATGCACGGCGCCAGCGGCCGGCACATCCTGCGCCGCATCACGCTGCCGCTCATCCTCCCCGCGCTCGGATCGGCGTTCATCCTCACGTTCGCGCAGGGCATCGGCACGTTCGGCGCGCCCGCGTTCCTCGGTATCCCGGTGCGCTTCTACGTCCTCTCCACACAGCTGTATCAGTCGGCCGGCCTGGGCCGCTTCGCCGACGCCTTCGCGCTCACGCTCGTCCTCATCGTCATGGCAGGGTTGGCGATCTCCATGAACAGCATGCTGTTGGGTCGCCGCAAGCAATTCACGACGATGACTGGCAAAGGCAGTACGCATCGAACGATTCGCCTGGGACGCTGGCGTTGGCCGGTCGGGGCGGCAGTGCTCCTCTTCGTGGGCGCCGCGGCGTTCTTGCCGATCGGGCTGCTCGTGTGGCAGAGCCTCCAGATGAACCTCGGCAACTTCACCGTCCAGAACCTGACCTTCGCCTACTGGACGGGTCGCGTCGACGGTATCGACGGCATCCTCATCGATTCGCGTGTGCAGCGCGC
>PWQI01000107.1 GCA_003556805.1 Trueperaceae bacterium
AGCATCCTCCCCCTCGTGACGATGCTCGGTGCGCCGTTCTGGACGGAGATCGCCGATGCGACCGGCCGCCACCGTACGGTGCTCGTCTCGGTCATCGCCGTCGTGCTGGCCGCCGCCTTCGGCCTCTCCCTCGCCACCCACGTCGTCCCGCTCGCGCTCCTCACCGCGCTCCTCGCGTTCCATCTGGCACCCGCCATGCCGCTGCTCGACCACGCCGTGCTCGAGGCGCTGGGCGATCGAGCGCACGCCTACGGCCGGCAGAGGGTGTGGGGGGCCATCGGTTGGGCCGTCGCGGCGCCTGCGGCGGGCTGGGCGACGAGCACCTTCGGCCTCCCTTGGGCGTTCTACCTCTTCCTCGCGATCATGCCGTGGGTCGCCGTCGTCGCTGCGCGAGTGCCCTTCGCCGCGAGCGTCGGCAGGCGTCGGATCGGGGGTGGGCTGCCGTTGGTGCTACGCGACAGCCGCTGGATCCCCTTCCTCCTCACCGGCTTCGCCGGTGGCGTGGGGCTGGCGGTCGTCTCCTACTTCCTCCCGCTCCACCTTCGCGACCTCGGCGCCTCGTTCACGCTCATCGGCGTCGCCGTGGCGATCCCGGCGATCAGCGAGATCCCGTTCATGGTGTTGGGTGGCCTGCTCCTCGCGAGCGTCGGTCCGCGCCGCATGCTCATCGTCGCGGTCGCCATGATGGCGCTGCGTCTGCTGCTCTCGGGGGTGGTCACCGACCACGTCGCGCTTGCGTTGGTGCAGGTCCTGCACGGACCGTCGTTCGGCGTGCTGTGGATCGCCGGCGTGGCGTACGCGCGTGAGCTCGCGCCGCTGGGGAGCCGAGCCGTGGCGCAGGGGCTCTTCGTCGCCGTGACAGGTGGCCTCGGTGGCTTCGCAGGGAGCCTCCTCGGCGGCGTGACCTACGACGCGCTCGGTGGTGCGGGCACGTTCCTCGTCGCCGCCGCGTTCACGGCGTTGGCGGCGGTGCTGCTCGCGGCGTGGCGGCCGGTGCCACCGGTCGTGGCGCCGGACACGGCCGACGTGCCGATTGGGTGACGCGCGGTGCGGGCGAAGGCGGCGCACTCCGGCTTCTGGAGTGCTGGAGACGGCGTAGCGGGTGCGCCCGGCGTCGCAGCCTTCGGCGACGACGCCGTGGGCAATCGGTCGAGCACACGCGCTCCCTGAAGGCGCCTCACGCCACCCGTCGTCCCTGCACATCGTCCGTCACGTGGATATATTGCAACGATGGTCCCGCGCCATGTGGCAACGGAGATCGAGGAGGGGCTCGACCGCCAGGCCGCCGCGGCCCTGATCGGTGCGCGCAACGTCGGCAAGACGACGCTGGCGCTCGAGGAGATCGGCCTGCGAGGACTCGCGGCCGAACGCGCTGGCGAAGGGCGTTGAGGGAGCATCCAGTCACCGTGCGTGCCGGTTCGTTCGTCGGTTGGATCTCGATCGTGCTCGTCGCCTTACTGAGCGGCGCTCTCGCTCAGTCCGACAACCGCATCGACCTCCAGTGGCCCGAGGCGCCCGAGCTCGCCGCCTTCGGTGACCATGGCGTGGGCGTGCGCACGCTCGAGGTCGCCGATCGAGATCGCATCGACATCGTGAACACGGTGCGCGGCGCCGAGGTGCCTCGCTACGACCGGCCGCTGACGCTCGAGGTCTGGTACCCGGCGGCGTTGCCCGAGGGGACGAGCGTGGGCGGCATCTACGAGGTCGTTACGCGCGACGGTTCCCTCGCGCGGCTGAAGGGGCGAGCCGTCCGGGATGCCGAGCCCGCCGTCGACCGCGGCCCCTACCCGCTCGTGGTGCTGTCCCATGGCTACCCGGGCAACCGCTTCCAGCTGGCCCACTTCGGCGAGAACCTGGCGAGCAAGGGCTACGTCGTCGTCTCGATCGACCACACCGACAGCACGTACGCCGATCGAGCGGCGTTCGCGAGCACGCTGTACAACCGGCCCCTCGACCAGCTGTTCGTGGTCGACGAGATGGACCGGCGTTCGGCGGCGCGCGAGGGCTTCACGAGCGGCCTGATCGACGCGTCGCGCACTGGGGTGATCGGGTATTCGATGGGCGGGTACGGGGTGGTCAACGTGCTCGGAGCCGGCTTCACCGAGGCCAGCACGCAGCTGTTCTTCGCGCCGCCGAACGGCCTCCTGGCCGAGCGGCAGGCGGGCACAGAGGCGTTCGAAGCCAGCTTGGACCCGAGGATCCGGGCCGCCGTCGCGATCGCGCCGTGGGGCATGCAGGCCGGCTTCTGGGATGCCGAAGGGCTGGCGGGCATCGAGACGCCCGTGCTGTTCATGGCCGGCAGCGACGACGAGGTCTCGGGGTACGACCTCGGCACACGGGCCATCTTCGAGGGCGCCGTCAACGCCGAGCGCTACCTGCTGACCTTCGAGAACGCTGGCCACGACGCCGCTGGACCGATCCCGGAGCCGCGGGACACCCGCGACGCCGGAGCCGTCGTTCGCGACGCCGCAGCGCTGCGCGAGACGGTCCGCATGAACAACGTCGCGCAGCACTTCGCGACCGCCTTCTTCGACGTGCATCTCAAGGGGGACGAGGCGAAGGCCGCGTACCTCGACCTGGTGGAGGACGCGGTCGCGGGCGTGTGGTCACAAGACGCTGCGGGCGCGATCACGAGTGACCACACGTACTGGCGCGGCTTCGAGAAGGGCACGGCCCTCGGTCTGCGCTTCGAGTGGAGGGCGCCGGAGGTAGAGTGACGAGACGCCACCAGCCGGAGCGTGCCCCACGCAGTTCCGGTGGGAACCGGCGCACGCCGAGGGCGCGTGCGGGAGGTCCCGCCGTGCGAACCAAGCCCACGACGGCGATCTCCAGCGAAGTGACCACGTAGTGGGCACCATGTGGTCCGAATGCGCAGGGTCAGCCGTGCCGGTAGGCGAGCAGGGCCAGGAACGGCGAGACGAGGTCGGGGTCGAACTGGCGACCGGCCTGCGAGGCGATCTCGGCGACAACGCGGGCCATCTCGGCGATCGGCTCCAATCTCTCGCTGGCGAGCGGCACGATTCGGTACGCGTGCCCGTGTTGGTCCACGTCAGGTCACCTCCGCGGCGGACACCCGCGTGCGGGGGGAGCCGAGCCGATCATGCCTCGAGTATGACGCGTGAGTCGCACGCTCGCCGTTTCGTCGCCACGCCACGGTTCACGACGGTGCGAGTCGCGCCACACCGTGTTTCTCGTCGCGCTCGGTTCCGTGCCGTTCCGAATCAGTTCGCCGTGCGTCTCGCCGGGCGATAGTCCCCCTTAACGGCGCCCGCGAGTCGCGGCGCGTCTACTTCGGAGGCTGTGAAACCTACTCCCGTACTTGGGCGCTTGGGATGGGTGGAGCCAGTAGCGCAACCGGCCGAAGGTGAAGGTCTCACCGATATCCACACCCTTCGCCTTCGAGCAAGAGATCGATCTCGTGCGAGCCGATCGTGGCCCGCTCACGGGCGATCTCTGCGAAGGGGAAGGGGAGGATCGTCAGGTCCTGGCAGTACCACAGCAGAAACGTTC
>PWQI01000004.1 GCA_003556805.1 Trueperaceae bacterium
CCCTGACGCCGCGCCCACGACGCTGCTCGTTTCATGACGCGACGCGTCTTCCTCGACACCGAGTGGACCGGGCCACCGTGGTCGTCGCGGTCGCAACCGATGTGGATCGGGCTCGCCGACGAAGGCGGGCGATCCTGGTACGGCATCTCGTCCGAAGCCAACATCGACCCATCCACCAACGACTTCATCGCCGGTGTCTTCCGGCTGATCACCCCCGACGAACCGCGCCTGACGCACCAGGAGCTCGCCGCAGCCATCATCGCCTTCTGCGGTGATGTCGACGAGTTCTGGGCGTGGAGGGCACTATCAGGTTAGATCACGCAGCCACGAGAGCTTGTGTCGTTCCTGATTTCATGGGCGCCTCGCGGCGCTCGGATGACCTCACCACGGCTGGCGGCACCTTACCGAAGTAGGGATTCGTTGTCCGTGGGTCGGCGGGCAGGCCCCGCTGCCCGGATCGACCGAACCTCGATAGGCCCGGCCGTCGCTCAGACATGGGATGGCGAGCCACAAAGGTCGCCACCAGATGCCCAAGGACTGCGTGCTTACTCTGGAACACCGAACCGATGGGGAGCGCACGGCGCTCCCCAATGTTGCGTGCCGCATTGAGGTCGGCGTGCTTGGTGTGGCCGCACCACAGGCAGTGGAACTTGTCCTGCGAGCCGCGATTCCTGGCATCCACGTAGCCGCAGACGTTGCAGGTCTGCGACGAGTAGGCCGGGTTGACCTCGGTGGAGGTGATGCCGAACCGCTGCTCGAGGGCGGCCAGTTTCGACTTGATGACGGACCGGCCGCAGTTCCGCAGGATGGCGTTCAGGCGGCGTGAGAGGTCGGGATTGCGGAAGTCCAGCCGTTCCAGGACCAGCTCCTTCGGTCGTCCCTGCTCCACGAGGTGGTTGAGAACTCGGCCGACCTCCGTGCGGAGGAAGCCACGAACGTCCTCGACCAGCGCTCGGTACCGCTTGCTCGCGCGGGGCTTCTTCCCGGCCCGCTGTTGGCTGGCGGCGATCATGCTCAGCAGCGCGTCATAGCGCCGTAAGCGCTTGAGCCAACCCTGCCCGAGGAGTTGCCCCTCGGAGGTGGCGAACAGCGTGCTGAGCCCGAAGTCGAGAGCGAGGACGCCACGACCGTCATACTCGGCGCGGCTCTTGGCGCAGGCCTCGCCCATGTCGGTGACGACACCGAACGTCAGTTGCCCTTCGCGGTTCAGGTTGACCTGCACGCCGTTCGTGACGCGACCGGGGCGCTCGGCGTGATAGTCGTAGGTCAGTAGCGGGACGGCGATCTTCTTGCCCGGCTCCATCGTGGAGAGGTTGATCCACCAGCCGACCCGGCCCGCTTGTGTGGCCTCTGTCGGGCGAGCGAGGCGGGCCGCGCGGTGATCGAGGCGCATGGAGATGCGAGAGAGGGTCGGGCGGCGGTGGCGCCCCATGACGTGGCGCATGATGGAGCGGGCAAGGCGGCGTACGTCCTCGGGAATGATCTCGCCCGACTCCTTCATGACGATGTCGCCCCGGAGGAACCACGCACTCAAGCGGTTCACTACATAGAGCATGTGCTTCGTGTCGGGCGGCAGGGGTGCTGCGGGTGACCACGTCGCGGAACTCGTTGGCGCGGTTGCTGACCCAACCCTGCAACTGGCCGACGACCTGATAGCGGCACATCTGCACGCGATTCGCCGCGCCGATGGCGGCGGCGAACGTGGTCTTGTCGACGTCGTGGTTCTTGTTGAAGCGCCCCGTCTCGTGGAACAACCGCCACTGCTCGCGACCGAGCAGCACCGCGCCTCGCCGGTACGCTGCCAGCAGGTGCAGCACCTTCGCTTTCTTGGCTGCCGTCAGGTTGGATGGCAGCAGATCGGTGCGGTGAACCGGCGGGTGCGCGGGTCGCTTCCTCGCCATCAGGTCCCTTTCGCCGTGAGGAAGGCGTAGGACAGCAGGCGGCCTTCACCATTTCGGACGATGGCCGCCATGCGGTCGAGACAGTCGTCGGCATTCCTATTCCAGCGGAAAGTCACCTCAGAGGTATAGCGGTCGAGATGCTTGACGCTGATCTGGTGCCAGACGCCGATCACGGCCCTGCGCATGAAACCGTTGAAACTCTCTATCCGGTTGACGTGAACCCGATGACCAGTCTCCGGGTCGGTTCGGGCATACTCCCGGTCAGCGTGCTTGACCGTGAGGTGCGGCTGTGTCCTGCCGATCTGAGTGTACGCGGGCAGCCCGTCCGTCATCACCGTAGCTTTCGGGTCCACCACACCCTCTAGGGCAGCGGTAATAGCTTCCTTGCTGTGGGTCGGAATAACCTTCGCCACCACATCGCCGCCCCGCTCTGCCGCGACGAGGACGAGCGCACGCTTCGTCCCGCGCCCCCTCGGGTTGGCGGGCGGCGGCTCGCTATCGTCGTGGTCGCGCGACGGCTTTCCGCGCTTACGGGGCGGTGCCCCGGCATACATCTCATCGATTTCGACGAGGCCAGCCAGGATGACGTTCTGCTCAGCCATCATCGCCCGGACGCGGTGTCCGAGATGCCATGCAGTCGGGTACGAAACACCGAGCGTCTCGCCCAACTTGACCGCGCTAACTCCCTTGCTTGACGCCACAATCAAGTAGAGCGCCTGCAACCATACTAGTAGCGGCAGATGGGTCCGGTGCATCGGGGTACCTGCCGTGACCGAGAAGTGCTTCCGGCAGCCGGAGCAGCACCAGACCCGCTTCGTCCCGATCCACCACGCCTTGCCGACAAGGCCGCAATGGTAGCACTCGGGTCCATGCGGCCACCGGACGTGCTCGAACCACGCCCGAGCGGCATCCTCGTCGAGGAACATATCGTTGAAGGTGCGGAGAGACATGGAATGCTGCTTCACGCAACGACATTATAGTCTTTTTCGCGCGTTCGTTAACCTGATAGGTCCGGGCGTGGATACCCAGCATGGAGAGCTTCGCGGAATGGTTCGGTCTGGGCGAGGAGGCCGAGGCGCTGTACGCCACGAGTAGGGACGTCGACCTTCGAATGGTTCGATCCCTCGTGCGGCCATGGCCCAACGGTTGGCCCGACCAGGTGCTCGATCTCAACGCGGCCGCGGTCGAGGCGGGCGTCGAGGTGCCGCCCCGGGCGGTGAACCACCTCCATCCACGTGTTCACGCCGAGTGGAATCGGGAGCTGTTCGCGCGCATCCGTGCGTCGCGCGACGGGTGAGCAGGGCTACGGCGCTCGACGCGACCTCCATGCGGATGGTTCGGTGGAGGCCGGTGGCCACCAGGATCGTGATCGCCTCGGGCGACGCCAAAGGCACGGCCGGCGGATGGCGACGATGAGCGACCTCGTGGTGTTCACTTAGCAGCTCCCCGATCGAGCAGACGAGGTCCTGGACCACATCTCCAGCCCCCAGCGCGCTCGGCAAGCATCGAACCAACGCGCCCGACTCCTGTCCGTTCGCCCGACCAGGCCCCTCCGGCCGACCAGTTTGTGCTACCATGTGCTACATGCCCACGATCGGCGTACGAGA
>PWQI01000229.1 GCA_003556805.1 Trueperaceae bacterium
CGAGCGCCGACACCGTCGGCGGCGAGGCCGGCTGGCTCGGTATCGCGTACCACCGCACCGGGGTGGTGTTCGACACCATCGGTGACCCCACCGCAGCGGTGACCGCCCTCCGTAACGCCATCGAGGCCTTCGACCGGAGCGGCGACCACGAGGGTGTGGCTCGGGTCCGCAACAGCCTCGGTGTCGTGTACTCGCGCGCCGGATCGTTCCCCGAGGCGCTCGAGCACTTCGGCGCCAGCCTGCGCCACGCCGAGCGGTCCGGCCACCGCGCCCGCGAGGCTGCGGTGTCGACGAACATGTCGATCACGACCCGGCTCCTGGGACAGCACGAGGCAGCGATCGCCTACGCCGAGCGCGCGCTCGCGATCAAGCGTGAGGTCGAGCCGGACGACGCGGCGGGCGCGACGACCAACCTCGCCCTCGCGTTGGCGGCAGCGGGCAGGCATGATGCGGCCGCCACCGCGTTCGCAGCGGCGGACGTCGCCCACGAGCGGCGCGGCGACCCGCACGACTTCGGCGAGCACTTGCGGTCCCACGCGGAGTTCCTGGTCGAGCGTGGCTCGCTGGAGCGAGTTCCCGACCTGCTCGAACGCGCGCTCGCTTTGGCGCACCAGGCAGGCTCGACGGCGCTCGAGGCGGCGGTGCGTCGCGACTTGGCGTCGTACTGGAAGTCGTGTGGTGAGCATCGGCTCGCGCTCGAGCAGTTCGAGGCGTACCACGATCTGGCACTGCGAGCCGAGCGGGCGTTGCGCGAACGCGCGCACGAGGAGCAGCGCTGGCAGACGGAGGTCGCTCTCGCACGCAGCGAGGCCGTGGCGGCGCAGCGTGAACGGCACGCCCTGGCCGAGCAGTTCGAGCGCCTGGTCTCGGACCACCGCGATCTGTCGAGCCGCACCGCCGACCTCGAGATCGCCGCGTCCTCCGATCCGTTGACGGGCGTTGGGAACCGTCGGGCCTATCACGCGCGTCTGGCGGTCGAGGTGGCGCGCGCCACCGAGACGGCGCAGGCCTGCTCGGTGATCCTGCTCGACATCGACGCCTTCAAGCAGGTCAACGACCGCCACGGTCACCACGCCGGCGATGACGTGCTCCGAGGCGTCGCGGACGCGCTGCGCGCCGCGGTGCGTGCGAGCGACACCGTGGCTCGCATCGGCGGTGACGAGTTCGCCGTGTTGCTCCCGGCGACCGGTTGCGCGGACGCGATCGGTGTCGCGCGGACGATACGCGCACGAATCGCAGCGGCAGGCTGGTTCGGTGCCGCCGCCGACGTTCGCGTGACGGCGAGTCTCGGTGTGGCGAGCAGCGACGAAGCCGCGCACGACGCCAACCGCTTGCTCGCCTTGACCGACACGCGCCTATACGAGGCCAAGGCCGCCGGACGCGATCGCGTCGTACCGGATGGACCGTCGAGGCTGGAACGATGAGCACGGGCGACCCGGTGCTGGACGGCTGGTTGCACGCCGCCTCGTGGCTCTTCTTGGCGGGTGTGTTGATGGTGATCGGCAGCGCCGTGCCGGTGCTCGCGCGGCGCTTCCCACGGCTTCTCGTGCAGGGCTTCATGATGACCATCGCGGCGCTCGGCGTCGCTTTGGTCGCCGCGCTGACGCGAGGCTGAACCGCTGTGATGGCGTGTGCCGCGCGCTGCCCCGAACATGCGGCTCGCGTCTCGACGCTGCTAGGATGGCTGGCGTGAAGGATGGCTCCATGCACACGCCGGCGGCAGTCCGATGAGGGCTCACGTCATCACGTACGGCTGCCAGATGAACGAGTACGACACCCTCACGATCCACTCGGAGTTGGTGGCGGGCGGTCACGAGATCGTCGACGCCCCCCAGGACGCCGAGTTGATCCTGCTCAACACGTGCGCCGTGCGCGGGAAGCCGGTCGAGAAGGTGGTGTCGCTGCTCGGCGACCTCCGCAAGGAACGCCGTCGCGGCCGCGACCTCACGCTCGCCCTGATGGGCTGCCTCGCGCAGCTCGACGAGGGGCAGGCCATCGCGCGCAAGTTCGACGTCGACCTCGTCATCGGTCCCGGGGCCATCACCGACCTCGTCCCGGCGCTCGACGCTGTCGAACGGCGACGCTCCGATGCGCACGCGTCGGCCCCAGGTGGCGTGGAGCGACTGCATTTCCGGGACGACCTCGTCGACCACATCACGCCGCCCCCGCCCGCCGGCACCCAGACCGGGTTCCTGACGATCATGCGGGGCTGCGACCACCACTGCACCTACTGCATCGTCCCCACCACGCGTGGTCCCGAGGTCTCGCGTCCGCTCGAGGCGATCATGCACGAGGCCCGCGCGATGCACGACAGCGGCGTGCAGGAGGGGGTGCTGCTGGGTCAGAACGTCAACAGCTACGGCCTGCACGACCCGACGTTGCCGTCGTTCGCCGAGCTCCTGCGCCTGGTCGCGCGCGTCGGCATCCCGCGCGTGAAGTTCACCACCAGCCACCCGATGAACTTCACCAGCGACGTGATCGACGCGATCGCCGACGAACCCAACGTGTGCAACTACATCCACCTCCCGGTGCAGTCTGGCAGCGACCGCGTGCTGCGGCGCATGGCGCGCGAGTACCGCCGTGAGCGCTACCTCGAGATCGTGCGCGAGATCCGCGCGAAGGTGCCCGACGTGGTGCTGTCCACCGACATCATCGTCGGCTTCCCTGGCGAGACCGAAGACGACTTCCAGCGCACCGTCGACCTGTTCGACGAGGTGCGCTTCGAACACGCCTACATGTTCATCTACAGCGCGCGCCCGGGCACGCCGGCCCACACGCACTTCGACGACATGCCGCGCGAGGTCAAGACCGAGCGCCTGGGCCGCCTGATCGAACGCCAGAAGCACTGGGCGCTCGAGGCGAACCGGCGCTGGATCGGACGCGAGGTGCGGGTCCTGGTCAAGGAGCGCGCCAGGGACGGCCACTACGTCGCCGGGCACTCCGACCAGAACCACACCGTCTTGGTCCCGGCCGACCAGGTCCGGCGCCTCGGGCTCCATCGCGTGCGCGTCGATCACGCAACGCCCCACACGCTTTACGGCGGCGTTCTGGGCGAGCGCGAGGGCGCCGTCGAACTGCGGCTCGCGTCGTGACGGCCAGCGGGTCCCACGCTGTGCGGCGCGACTGGGCCGTCGCCGTCTTCGTCGTGTGGCGCGGTGCGGTGCTGCTTCACGAGCACCCGAAGCTCGGCCGCTGGCTCCCGTGCGGCGGTCACGTCGAGGCGATTGAGCTCCCCGACGACGCCGCGGTGCGCGAGGTGCTCGAGGAGTCCGGCGTCCCGATCGTGCTCCTCGGCGATGCCCCTGTGACGGTGCCGGGGCCACGGCAGTTGGTGCGTCCGCGCGGTGTCCAACTCGAGCGCATCGACGACGCCCACGAGCACATCGACCTCGTCTACCTGGCGCACCCTGCCGACGGCTACGACGGCGCGCTCGCTGGCGTCCCGACGCTCGGTTGGTACGACCGTGAAGCGCTCACGCACCTGTCGCTCACGCC
>PWQI01000267.1 GCA_003556805.1 Trueperaceae bacterium
CACCGAAGACGCTCACGAGGTGCTCTCAGCCACGCCCAAGGACTACCGCGAACTGGGCTGAGCGCCGCGCGTGACGAAGGCCCGGGCCGCGGCCAGCAGCTCTGCCACGGCCGCGTCGTCCGGGCCCTCGGCGTAGAGCCGCAGCACGGGCTCGGTGCCCGAGGCACGGAGCATCAACCAGCGGTCGTCAGCCAGGTTGAGCTTGACGCCGTCGCGGCGCTCGACCGAACGCACCGGCAGACCCGCGAAGCTCGCCGGATCGGCCGCGAGTCGCTGCAGCACACGCTCGAGCTCGGCCGATCCCGCCAGCGCCAGGTCGGCCCGATCGTAGGCGTGACGCCAGCCCGACTCGCGCTCGAGAGCCGCCAACCGCTCCGGCAGCGGCTGCCGGC
This sequence comes from Trueperaceae bacterium, assembly GCA_003556805.1. Taxonomy (GTDB): domain Bacteria; phylum Deinococcota; class Deinococci; order Deinococcales; family Trueperaceae; genus CSSed10-48. The sequence goes on from PWQI01000267.1 coordinate 393, forward strand.
CCTCCGCCAGCGCTTCGGTCACGAGCAGGGCGTTCAGGATGCCGTCGCGTTCGGGGATGTGGCCAGCCACCCCGAAGCCGCCGGACTCCTCGCCCGCCACCATCACGTCGCCGACGAGCAGCGCCTCCACCAGGTGCTTGAAACCGACCGGCGTCTCCAGCACCTCACGCCCCCGCGCCTGCGCGAGCCGCTCCACCAACCGCGACACCGTCACGGTCTTCACGACACGCCCGGGCGTGCCGCGCCGATCGAGGTGATCGAGCAGCAGGGCCAGCACGGCATGCGCCGTGAACGGCGCGGCTCCGGCGGCGACCACGGCCAGCCGATCGCCGTCGCCATCGGTCGCGACGCCGAGAGTCGACACCGGATCGGCACCCGCGAGTCGCTCCGTCAAGGCGCCCAGCGTGGCCGGAATGGGCTCGGGGGAGCCGCCTCCGAAGGTGGGGTCGGCGGCTGAGCGCACGGCCTCGACCTGCCACGGCAAGCCCGCCCACCTGGCGAACGCGGCGATCCAACCCGCCGCAGCGCCGTGCATCGCATCGTGGACGAGCCGACCGCGCCAACCGCGCAACACGTCGAGGTCGAGCAGCTGGTGCAGGTGCCGGAAGTACGCGTCGCGCACGTCGAAATGCGCGATCGTGGCGCTCAGCGGCGGCGCCTCGAACTCGTCGGCCAGCTTGGCTGCGCGCTCAGCCACGTCGTCGTAGGTCGCGCTCGTGGCGGTCCCGCCGTACGCGCCCTTGAGCTTGAAGCCGTGGTAGGGCGCCGGGTTGTGCGAGGCGGTCAGCATCACGCCGCCGACGGCACCGAGTTCGCGCACCGCGAAACTCAAGAGCGGCGTGGGCAAGGGGCCGTCGTGCACCCGCACCGATAGGCCGACGTCACGGAGCGTGGCGGCGACCGCGGCCTGGAACAGCGGACCACCGAAACGCGTGTCGTGCGCCACGAGCACCAATCCACCGCCGGCGTCATGCAGGTGCTGAGCGTACGCGCGCGCCGCCCTGCGCACCCGCGCCACCGTGAAGCCATCGGCGATCACGTCGCGCCAACCGTCCGTGCCGAACACCATCGTCGTCATGAGCCGCGCGCAGGCTAGCATGCCGAGCGGGTAACCTCAGCCCCGAGATGGCCGCCCCCAGCCGATCCACCCCCGTCAGCCTCAGCAGTCTCGTCGTCAAGTACGGCGGCAACGCCATGACCGACCCCGACCAGCGCCGCGCCGTGCTGAGCGACGTGCGCAGCCTGGCCGCGAAGGGCACACCCCCCGTACTCGTGCACGGCGGCGGCCCGGCGATCGCAGCCGAGCTCGCAGCGGCCGGCATCGCCAGCCGCTTCGAACGGGGCCTCCGGGTGACCACCCCGGAGAGCCTGCCGGTGGTCGAGCGAGCACTGACGCTCCTCGGCAAGCAGCTCGCCAGCGAGCTGGTGGACGCGGTGGCGCTCACCGGCCGCGACGCGCGCCTGCTCATCGCCGAACGCGTCGATCCCGTGCTCGGCGAGGTCGGCACAGTCAGCAGCGTGCGCGCCGACCTGCTGCGGCTCCTGCAAGGCGCCGGCCTGGTGCCGGTGGTCGGCTGCTTGGCGATGGACCGAGACGGGGCACCGCTGAACGTCAACGCCGACGACGTGGCGGCCGCCGTCGCTGCGGCGTTGGCGCTGCCGTGCGTGTTCCTGACCAACGTGCCGGGCGTGCTCGACGACGTGCGCGATCCCGCTTCCCGAATCGCCAGCCTGACCCGCGCACAGGTCGCCGCGCGCGTCGCAGACGGACGTATCGCGGGCGGCATGATCCCGAAGGTGGAGTCGGCGCTGGCCGCGCTCGAGCGCGGCGCGCCCGCGGCCGTGATCGCTGACGGGCGCTTGGCCGGCGAGTTGACCCGGGTGGCGGAGGGCGCGGCCGGCACGCGCCTGCTCCCCTGAGTCCGCTCGTAACCGTTCCGTAAGTGACGCGCGCCTATCCTCTCATCAGACCGACGCCGTCCTCGCTCCGGGGACCACGCCACAGCGCTGCGCCACGTTGCCGAAGGGAGGACTAGCGTGAACCACCTCATCGCCGATATCAGTACCGACAGCCTCAGGCGACTCGTCGCCGCGCTCGAGGCCAAGCTGATCGCAGGGTCCGCCCGCGCGGACGACATCGAGGCGTACATCCGGATGCAGTGGGAGATCGCCGAGCGTGAACTCGGCCGGGCCGAGGCTCTCATCGACCCACGCGATTGACGCGCGCGGCGCCGCCTGAAAACGCGTGAAACAAGAACCCACGTTTCACGGTTGCAGGGGCCAGGCTAGCCACAGCGCGTCGAGCCATGCTACTGTGTCCGCTGATGCCGCTACGACGCCTCATCATCGCGTGCTCCTTCTCATGCGCCTTCAGCCTCACGGCAGCAGCCTTCGCGAGCGAGATCGTCGTCCAAAGCGGTGACAGCCTCTGGAACCTGGCACGCGAGCATGGCACCACGGTGGCGGAGTTCATGGCCGCCAACGACCTGCGCTCCGAACGCCTCTCGCTCGGCCAGGTCCTGCGCCTGCCGGGCTCCGAGCCCAGCATCAGCTACACCGTCCAACCGAACGACACTCTCTACGACATCGCACGCCACCATGGCGTATCAGTCGAGGCGCTTCAGGCAGCGAACGCCTTACAGGGCACCACCATCCGGCCCGGGCAGGAGCTCACCATCGCCGGCGCCAGGCTGTCGGAGCAGGTCGCGCGTGAAGCGACTTCCGCCGCCGCCCCGGAGCCCACGCCCGAACAACCGACGCAGACCGAGGCAGCGGCCAGCACGACGGACGCCACCGCGAAACGCGACCACACCGTGCAACCGGCCGACACGCTCTACGACATCGCCCGCGCGTACGGCGTGTCCGTCGACGACCTGATCGCCTGGAACGGGCTGGACGGCACGCTGATCCGTCCCGGGCAGGTCCTCTCGCTCACGCACGTCGCCGACACCCCACCACCGCAACCGTTGGTGGTCACGGTCCAACCGGGCGACAGCCTCTGGTCGTTGGCGCGCGCCCACGACTCGAGCGTCGCCGAGATCGCCAGCGCCAACGCGCTCGACCCACAGTCCACCCTGCGACTCGGTCTG
>PWQI01000048.1 GCA_003556805.1 Trueperaceae bacterium
GCGCTGGCCGCCATCGGCGCGGGTCTGCTCCTGTTCGGCCTGCTGCTCGGTCTCAACCCAGCCGACGACGGACGCTGGGGCGACCGCCGCTTCTGGCCCATCGTCGGCAACACGCTCACCTTCGTCGCCCTCACCGTCCCCAGCGTCACGCTGCTCGGCCTGGCGCTGGCGCTCGGCCTCAACCGCGACGACCGCACGTCCGCCGTCTTGCGCACCGCCTTCTTCCTCTCGCAGGTGCTGTCGGTCACCGTGGTGACCCTCATCTGGCAACTCACCTTTAGCCCGCGCCAAGGGATGCTCGGCCACGCCGCGCGCAGCCTCGGTCTCGATCCGATCCAATGGATCACCAACGTCGACCTGGCCATGCCGGCGATCGTCATCGCCACCGTCTGGTGGTCGCTCGGGTTCGCCATGATCCTGTTCCTGGCCGGGCTGCAGGAGATCCCCGCCGAGCGCTACGAGGCGGCTCGCCTCGACGGCGCCGGGCTGTGGTCGATCATCCGCTTCATCACGCTCCCCGCCCTGTCGCGCACGACGACGCTCGTGATCGTGCTGCAGATCATCCTGCACTTCCAGGTCTTCGGTCAGAGCCACCTCATCACCCGTGGCGGCCCGAACGACGCCACCCAGGTGCTGGTGCGCTACATCTACCAGACCGGCTTCCGAAACAGCGAGCTCGGCTACGCCTCCGCCCTGGCCGTTGTCCTGTTCCTGTTCATGCTGGTGTTCGCCATGCTCCAGCTGCGCGTCTCGCGCGGGGACGACTGACGTGGCCGGTTCCCGCTCCCAGCGCCGCCTCCTCACGCTGGTGCTCATCGTGGCTGCGCTGGTGTGGCTGCTGCCCATCGTGTGGATGGTGTCGCTGGCGCTGCAGCCCAACGACCTGTTGGCGCGCACCACCTCCAACGTCGCCTGGGGCCTGATCCCCTGGCCGTTCACGCTCGACAACCTCACCTACGTACTCAGCCAGGGCATGACCCCGCGCTGGTTCCTCAACAGCGCCATCGTCGCTGTGAGCATGACGCTCCTCGTGTTGGCACTCTCCTCGATGGCCGGTTACGCCTTCGCCCGGATCCCGTTCCCGGGTCGAAGGCTGCTCTACCCGCTGGTGCTGGCCGGGCTGGTGATCCCCGAACAGGCGGTCTTCATCCCGCTCTACACGATGTTCGCAGACTGGGGTTGGCACAACGGCTACGCCGCGCTCGTGGCGCCGCGGTTGGCCGTGCCGATCGGCGTCTTCCTGATGACGCAGTTCTTCCGTGGGATACCCGACTACATCGAGGAGGCCGCCACCCTCGACGGCGCCGGCCGCTGGACGGTCTTCACGCGCATCATGCTGCCGCTCTCGGTCCCAGCCATGGTCACGTTGGCGATCCTCACCTTCCTCTACGCCTGGAACGACTACCTCTGGCCGCTCGTCTCCGCGAGCCGCCCGGAGATGTTCACCATCACCCTCGGGCTCGCCAGCCTGCAGAGCAACTTCGCCGACAGCGAGGGCCTCGGGCGCGTGATGGCCTCGGGCGTCCTCGCCAGCCTGCCCGTCGTCCTGCTCTTCCTCCTCTTCCAGCGCCAGGTCGTCCGCGGCATCGCGATGGGGAGCGGGAAGTGACACGCCACCCCATCCCAGCACCGCGTGGGCGCCCGAGCGCACACGCCGTCGCACCCACGCCAACCACCCGCCCTGCCGGCCGGTCCGGCCCCACCCCAGGAGGTACCCGAATGCGCATCACCCGTCTCGTCCTCAGCCTGCTCCTCGCCGCAGCGCTCGCCGCACCGGCGTTCGCGCAGACCAGCATCACCCTCGGACGCTTCTTCGGGGCCTGCGACACGCCGGGCGTGTCGATCGCCGACGCCGTCGGCGAGGCCTGCATCATCCAGGCGATCATCGACGACTTCGACCGCGCCGACAACGGCGTCGGCGTCGAGACCCTCCCCACCGACTGGGGCAACTACTACGACCAGATCAAGGCCAGCTACGCGGCCGGCAACCCGCCGAGCGTGCACGTGATGCACTCGAGCAGCATCCCAGAGTTCGCTTCGCTCGGAGCACTCACCGATCTCTCCGACCTGCTCGCAAGCGCCGGCATCGACAGCAGCGATTGGACCGACCGCGCGCTCGCGGCCGTGAGTTACGACGGCGCCGTGTACGGCGTGCCGATGGACGCCCACGCCAACCTGTGGCACGTGAACATGGAGCTCATGGCGGCCGCCGGACTCGTCGACGATGACGGCGCGCCCATCTTGCCGAGCAGCGCCGAGGAACTCCTCGCACACGCAGCGCAGGTGAAGGACGCCACCGGCGCGAACTACTTGGCGGCCGACTTCGCCGAGTTCCCCATCGGCGTGCGCCTGGTGATGGCGCTGGTGTGGCAACAGGGTGGCGAACTCTTCGACGCCGAACGTGCCAACGTGTCGTCGACCGAAGCCGAACGCGCCGTCCAGACGATCGTGTCGCTCTTCGAGGCCGGCTACGCCGACCCCCGCCTGAACTACGGCGACTCGCAGCAGTCGTTCCTCGAGGGCGAGGCCGCCATCTTGGTGAACGGCACGTGGGTGGTCGACTTCTACGATGCTCAGGCCGCCAACCCGGACGTACCCCTGAGCGAGTACTACGTCGCCGACTTCCCCACGCTCTTCGACGTCGGCGCCACCTGGGCCAGCAACCACATGTGGGTGATCCCGGCCCCCGCAGCACGCGACGCCGACACGCTCGAGGCCGCGCTGGCGCTGTTGGCGCACATCAACGACAACAACCTGGCGTGGTCTCGCACGGGTCACCTGGCCGTGCGCACGTCCGTGCTGGAGAGCGACGCGTACGCCGCCCTCCCCCACCGCGACGAGTACACCGCCACAGCCGACCTCGCGCGAGACGTGGTACCCGTGGTCCGCTACGACGCCATCCAAGACGTGCTCAACCGCGAGTTGCAGGCGATCTGGCTGACCGGCAAGCCGATCGAACGCGCCCTCGCCGACGCCAACGCCGCCGTCCAGGACCTGCTCGACTGACACGCTGGCGGTGGGCGCCCTGCGGGGCGCCCACCCCGCCGCGACGGCACCGTGGATACCGAGCGCTCCGCCACACGACCACCGGCATCAGCCGCCTCCATCCCCCGCCCGGAGCACCCCCGGCCGCGCCTTCAACGCGCCCGCTGGGTCAACCTCAACGGCATCTGGGACTTCGCATTGGACCCGCCGGGAGCGAAGCCCGACGTGACCGGCGACGTCGAATTCGACACGACCATCCTCGTCCCATTCCCACCCGAGAGCCGCGCCTCGGGCGTGCACGAGCGGGACTTCATGCCGAGCGTCTGGTACCGCCGCCGCGTCACCGTGCCGGCCGCTTGGACCGGCGTCGTTCCGACGCTCAGGATCGGAGCGGCCGACTACCACACGCGTGTGTTCGTGAACGGCGTGCTCGCGCACGAACACTGGGGTGGCTCGACGCGCATCGACGTCGACCTGCGACCGCACGCGCA
>PWQI01000020.1 GCA_003556805.1 Trueperaceae bacterium
AGCTCGAGCGACTGGGGTTCACGTGGGAGACGGAATGCCACGCCATCGTCTTCGCGCTCGAGAGTGATCGGGATGCCATCGAGTCCTCTTGTCCGACGGTCTACGCCTTCGACCGCGCGGGGTTCGAACGGGCGCCCACGGTCGAGTTCGTATCCCGGGGGCCGCGAGAGGCCGTGTCCGCTGAGACCGTCTCGTTTGCACACGCACGGCGACGGTGGCGATTCGACGTGCTTTGCTCTAGAGACCCTCACGATCTCGTTCATCGACTTGGCTCGGCAGGGGTAGGCCATCAGACTCAGACGTGAGGGTGGCCATGAAGCGTAAGGAGAGCGTCACCCGAAGCGCACGGTCGGCGAAACCTCGGCCTAGCGGTCGCGTGGATTTGAGGTGATTGGGCATGGGTAGCGTGGCGAGAGCGTCGAGATTGTCGGATCACGAACTGCGGTTCGCCGAACGGATCGAAGCCGTGTTGCGGGCCGAGAACGTCCTCTATGAGCGTTCGGACGTCGACGGGGCGTCGCCGGTCGAGGCCCATGTCCTGTTCCAGCTGCGCACCTCACCCGGCCTCGACCTACGTGCGACCCTGATCGTGCATGGGGACGTGTTCGTGATCAACGTCAACGAAGCGAGTGTCCGAGCGCAGTCTGCTTCCTACCCGTCTGGGATGGAGGAGGCGTGGCTGGAGGATGCGGCGGTGATGCTCGAGGCCCTGCTTACGACCGATCTACGGATGAGGACGCGTCGGGGGCTACTCGGCAGACGTACCGGCGCCATCTACTTCGGGGCAACCAGCGGCAAAGGTCATTGGTCTGGTGAACTCTTCGCGTCCTGGTGGGGGAAGGAGTTGAGGTACTCGAACTGGCTGAAGAGGCGAGCGGCCCACGAGAACTGAGTTCGTGGCGCTCGATGGGATATGGCCGACACGGCCCTGGTCGGATCCGTGTATCGTGCCGGCATGAAGCCATTGGAGCGGGGAGGTGCGGTGGGCACAGCGTCCGTGGGGTGGATGGCGCCGGGTGTTCCACGGACCAGTGGGGTGGCATGGGGATTCCCGCGGATCCACGGAGAGCCTGTTGGGCGGCAGCTGTGTCGACGAGATCCGTCGTATTAGGGCGCGTGGCCTTGGAGATTCGCTCTGTCCTTGGCGCCGGCGTTACCCGGGTGGCCATCGACGGGCTGGACGGCGCCGGGAAGACGTGTTTCGCGAACGAGCTGGCGTCTTGCTTCAGTGACGTTGAGGTGATCCGCGCGTCAATCGACGGGTTCCACCATCCTCGCGCCGTCCGCTATTCGCGGGGCAAGGACTCCCCCGAAGGCTTCTTCCTCGACTCGTTCAACTACCCGTTGCTCAAGAGTTACCTCCTCGATCCTCTCTCCACTGGTGGATCAGGGCGCTATCGAGTGGCTGCGTTCGACCACCGAACCGACCGGGCCGTCGATTCGCCCCTTCTGACCGCGAATCCGCCATCCATCCTCGTCTTCGACGGCATCTTCTCGCACAGGCCCGATGTCGTGCACTACTGGGACTACTCCATCTTCCTCGCGGTCGATCGACGCGAGTCTCTGCGTAGGTGCAACCAGCGCGACGCCGTGCGACACGCCGTAGATGATCCGAGAGCAGCCGTTCACCAGCGCTATACGAAGGGGCAGGACATATACCTCCGCTCCTGCAAGCCCCAAGCAGCCGCTAGCATCGTGATCAACAACGATGACCTGGCGGCCCCGTATGTTGTTGCCCGACAACAGCATGCGCCGATGCTGGCCGTTGGAGCGCGGGGGGAGCGGGAGGGATCATGAGGCTGGCGGGCTTCCTCGTTGGTGCTTCGGGGGTGGGCAAGGCCACGGTCGCCCGGGTTCTTGAGCGGCGCGCCACGTGGAAGGGGCGTACGCACTTCTTCATCAGCCGTGCCACACGATGCCGTGCGCCGCGCAACTCACACTCGGCAAGCGCGCGCCTAGGTGGAGCCCCTCGTGTTCGGCGTGCGCAGGATGGCAAGTCCGACGCCAACGAACCACACCAGTTGCGCTAGGCCGAAGGCGGCCACCAGGACCGCGAGGCCCGGCACGGTCGAGAGGACGCCGGCGGCGCCGGCGAGCAGTCCGAGCGCGACGACCGGCATCGGGAACGCCCGCGCGCGCCACGCCGCCAGGCTGACCAGCAGCGTCCAGAGCCCGCCGAGCAGCTCGCCGTTGGTGCCGGTCATGCCCGCGGTGATGGCTTCGATGGTGAGCCACGCGGTGGCCGCGAGGTCCGGGTCGTCGGCGTGCAGCGCAACGACCGTCTCCATGCCGAGGTTCGTGACCATGCCGCCGGCGATCAGGACGCCTGCCCAGACGAGTGCGATGCTCGTCGCGACGCGCATCGTGGTCGGCGCGGCGGCGCGCAGGCGGGCGTGCAGCGTCCAGGCGAGCACGACGAGCACGACCCCGAAGATGACGTAGATCGCCAGGTAGGTGAGTTGCAGGCCGCGGAGGTGCTGCGCGAAGAGCGCGATCTTGTCGAGGGGGTCCCGCAGACTCGGGAAGTCGACGGCAAGCAGGAAGTAGGCCACTCCCGCGAGATAGGCGCCCGCCAGGTAGAACGCCGCAGCGGCGCCGAGGGCCCGCGGGGTCGGTGGTTCACGTGTTGACATCGTCTCGCCTCCCAGTGCGCGGCGCCTTGCGTGCGTCGGCCGCCAAGACTTACAGCGTAAGTCGCACGGGCACAGTATACTTACGGCGTACGTCTGTCAAGCGTTGCGGCGATGACACAGGTGAGGAGCGTTCAGGTTGGAGACCCCATCACCATCCAACGTTCGCGAGCCGCTCAGCCGGGCCCGGATCCTTCGTGCAGGCGTCGACCTCGCCGACGCGCGGGGCCTCGAGCGTCTGAGCATGCGCGCGCTGGCCGGGGCGTTGGGCGTCGAGGCGATGTCGCTCTACAACCACGTGGCGAACAAGGACGACCTCCTCGACGGCATGGGCGACATGGTCATGGCCGAGATCGAGGCGCCCGGGCCGGACGCGCCGTGGCGCGAAGCCATGCGGTGTCGTGCGATCACGTCGCGCGCGGCGTACGCACGCCATCCGTGGGCCGGGCGGCTGGTCCATACGCGGCCGAGCGTCGGTCCTGGGCGGCTCGCGTCCTTCGATGCCACGATCGGCTGCCTGCGCCGCGGCGGCTTCTCACACGCGCTGACCGTCCACGCTCTCTCGACCCTCGACGCCTACGTGCACGGCTTCGGGGCGCAGCGCCTCCACGTCGCCCAGGCCGAGGTGCCCGACGACGTCGCCATGGCGGACGCGCTCGCACGCTGGCTGCCGCCGGAGCGCTATCCCTACCTCTCGGAGCTCGTGCACGAGCACGTGCTGGTCCATGGCTACGACGAGGAGGAGGCCTTCAGCTTCGGGCTCGAGCTCGTGTTGGAGGGGTTCGAGCGGCGGCGGGCCGTGCCCCCGCGCGGGACGGAAGGATAGTCACCCGTGTTCGAGG
>PWQI01000332.1 GCA_003556805.1 Trueperaceae bacterium
ACCACGAACCAGACCGCCAACGCCGGATATCGCTTCATGGTTCCTCCGTTTCAAGTGCGAGTATACGAGCCCGGGACGAGGGTATGAAGGTCGTATCATCGTTCCGTCAGGCGGTCTGATCCTAAGCGTCAGTGTGTCGTACCGCCCGCCGGGCGGCGATCGAGGAGTCAACCTGGTCGCGGACGGGGCGCCCGGTCGCGTGGTTCGCGGTCGGCGCCTCCGTCTCTTTACAGGGCGAACTGGTGCAACAGCGTCGCGGCGACGCGATCGATGTCGGCGCGGGTCTCCAGCGGTACGCCGAGGCGTGCGAGGAGGGGGCCCACCGCGGCGCGCATGGTGACGAGGTCGGTGGGCGTGGTGTCGTACCCCTCCCATGGGCCAGAGAGCGCGCGCTCGGCGACGTCGCGCGCGAGCGCCTCCACAAGGTCGGCCACGGCCGCGGTCTTACGCCAGTCCAGCCGCTCGGGCGTGTCGCTGGGCGCGTGGTAGTGCTCCCAGCGGCCGCAGGAGAAGAACAGGTAGGGCACCTGGCCCAATCGGAAGGCGTGGTGATCGCTGATGTCGCCGACGTAACGGTTGAGCGCCGTGACCAGTCGCAGACAGGCGCACGGGGGGAGCGAGGTGATGGTGCGCTCGAGCGCGGGATCGCTCTCCATGCCCGTGACGAACACCACGTCCTCGATGCCGGGCACGGGAAGGGCGTGGCCGACGAGGTCGAGCACGATGGCGGCATGCATGGGCGTGCGTGCCTGGTGGTCGTGGAAGTGCGCGCTCCCCATCGCGGGGCCGTGGAAGTACGGTGGTTCCTCGGCGTCGAACTGAGCGATGACGACGGGTCGCGTCGCGCGCGCGGGCGGTCGTGTCGTGCCTGCTGGCGGTCGCGTCGTGCGCGCCAGAGTCGTTGTCCGGTGCGACAGCGAGGAGGTTGGTGAAGTGCTGGCCGCCCACCGTGTAGGGCAGCTCGTAGCGCTCCCCGTACGGCAGCAGGCCGAGCTCGCGGTAGCGCCGCAGCAAGTACCTGCGGGCGACGGCGTGCCCAGGGCTGCCGACGCGGCGGTCAGGCGCGTCGCAGAGCGTGACGACGTCGGCGCGCAGCCGCTCGATGACGGGGTCGCTCATCGCTGCCGGTCAAGGCGAGTTCGGATCCAGCATGGGGTGCGCTCCTTCTTCGCTCCAGGCGACGAGCGTCGGGCGCTCCACCTATCGGACACGTGCGGAGCTCAGTTCGGAGCGAGCCGATCGGGGAAGAGGGCGCGCCAGGCTTCAGCGCCGGCGGAGGTGAGCTGGACGCGCACCACCGCGGGCGGCGTTGCCAGGTCGATCGGTCGCGGCATGGGCGCTCCGAGCGTCAACATGCCCACCACGACGGCCGTCGCCAGGCTTCGCTGGAGTACAGCAGTCATCCTCGCCAGCACGCGCTCCCTCCGCTACGGCTACCGTAGCGCGAACCTGGAGTGCACATGCGTCACCCCTGGAACGCTAGGGTCACACGGTGTGTCGGTGCAGCCGCGGCATCGTCGCGGTACCTCCGACGCCCGGGCGAGCGCGCGCTGGCTCCGACGCCCGGGCGAGCGAGCGCTGCCTCAGCGTTGCCCGAAGACTTGCGTCCAGCTGACGCCGGCGCGGCCGAAGCCGAGCTCGGTGAACTGCGGCCCCATGATGTTGGCGCAGTGGCCGGGGCTGCCGAGCCAGGCGACCATGACGCTCTCGGCGGTGGGATGGCCCTTGGCGATGTTCTCGCCGAGCGCCTGCCAGGGGTATCCGGTGCTGTCTACGCGAACACGTAACGTGCTTCCGTCGGAGCCGATGTGGCCCCACGCGCCGTTCACGTGCATGTCGTCGCTGTACCACTGGGCTGCGTCGTTGAGCCGAGGCTCCAGCGCGAGCGGTTCGGTGGCCGCGAACCAGCCTGCCGAGCCGCAGGTGCGACCCGTCGCGCGCGCCTCGTTCACCAGCTGGAGCATCCGAGCGGCTTCGCCGGGCTCAGGCGCAGGCGCGCCGGGCTGCGACCCGATCGGTTCGCTGCTCCCCGCCGTCGGTTCGCTCAGCGCGCCGCAGGCTGCCAAGGTCGCGACGGTGAGCGACAGCACCGCGATGCGCAAGCGGGAGCACCATGCACGCGCGCAATACACGCTGCCACGGTATCCCGGGACTGGTCACCGCAGCCTGGCTCGGCGGCGCGAGACCGGTGGATGTGGTGGATCGTACGGATGACGCCTGGGCTGCTGACCTGGGTGCGGCTGGTCGAGTGGACGGCGTGCGTCGTCCACTGAGCCGTCGTCTCCGCACCTACCGCGCCCCCTTCGCCCTGAACGATGTGCACCTCGAACGCGACGACGCGCGGTCGTGGCCATCGGATCGCCTATCGTCTCGCCTGCTTCGCTTCAGGAATGGGTTGCGTGATCGCGCAACTCGGGTGTCGCCTGCGGTCGCGCTCGCCGAGCGAGTCACGGATCTCGCTGTGTTGATGGACGAGGGGGTCGGCTTGGGGCGTGGGATGGAATGCCGGCGACGGTCGTCGATCCAGCCGTCCGGCAGGGCGTGGACACGTTGCTCTGCATCTATCGGACCCTGCATCGCGAACGGATCCAGGTCGTCGTTGAGGTCGCATCGCGCCGTATCCGCAGTGAGCGAGCGTTCGCAGCACTTTGGAGCGGAGCTTGAGGACGCCGATCGGTTCGATGTCAGGGCGCGCATGGATTGGGGTGACGTTCGCGCTGCACTGCACCGTCACCCCCGTGTGGGCGACGACGTGCGGTCCTTCTCGGGCGACCCGGCACACGGCGTCACCGACGAGGTCACGGCGGCGCTGATACCGGAGCCGGCCCCGCGAACGCATGATGCCGGTTGGCGCCCTGCGATGGTAGAGCGCCGTATGCATGGGCTGCGATCGGCCGAGTGGTCGGCTACACCAGGGCGCCGCGCCGCTCCTGCGCCCGTCGATCGCACAGGAGAACGCATCGGTAGACTGCGGCTGGAGGAGATCGGGATGGCAGCCCGTCCTCTTGACCGTGGTCGCGGCGCTGACCTCGGCTGTGCGGCGCATCCTGGCTACGTGTAGGGGAGACGCCTCGTGTGCCGTGAGGAGGTCGGCTGTGCAGCCGTTCGAGAGCCTTGACCGTCGCATCGTCGTCGCCGGTGCCAGACGCGGCGCACGTCACGAGAACCAGGTTCGCGCAATGAAACGCGCATCGCCACGCCAATCAATCTCGAGGGGGTGAACATGTTGCGACACGAGCGTGACGCGCCACGGGTTCGCACCGAGGGTGAGCTGACAGCGGTGCGTGACCGGCTCATCGCGTTGGCGCACCGGCTCGGGCGCGAGCCCTCGGGACAGGTGATCCTCTTCGAAGGGAACGTCAGCGCCTCGCTGTCCGACGGTAGCTTCCTGGTCAAGGCCTCGGGGTCCTCGCTCCCTGAGCTGAAGGTGGACGACCTTACCCGAGTGAATCGCGGGATCATCCTGGAGGGGCTGGCAACGCTCGGGCCCCGGCCGAGCGACGCCGAGGTCGAACGGGTGTTGTCGGAAGCGCGGGTCGACCGTACTGCCCGCATGCCATCGGTGGAGACCTTCCTCCATGCGCTTTGCCTGGAGGAGCCCGGCGTCGAAGCGGTCGGGCACACCCACGCCGAAGCGGTCAACGCGGTGCTCTGCAGCCAGGCCGGGGCCGCACCCTTCCTTGGTCACATCATCCCGGACGCGATCGTCGTCTGTGGTGGGAGACCGGCTGTCGTCCCGTACGTCGACCCGGGGCACGCGTTGGCGCTCGCCATCAAGGAGGCATTGGCGGCGTATCGCGGCGATCACGGCCGCCCGCCCAAGCTCCTCCTCATGGAGAATCACGGGCCGGTTGCGCTCGGCGCGAACACCGCGGAGGTCGCGAACGTCCTGGGTATGGCTGCGAAGTGGGCTCGCGTGCTGATAGCAACGTACGCCTTCGGGGGTCCGCGCTTTCTTGGCGTGGACGAGGTGCGACGCATCGACGGCCGTCTCGACGAGGCGCGCCGGCGCAGGATCCTGCTTGAAGAAGGTCGCTGAGGGCGACCATTTCGCGCTCGGCTAGACTTGGGCGTGCTACACGCGAAGACGTTCCTTGTCGGACGTCGAGGAGGGTGCCATGACGGATGCGCGCGACCATGTGGCGGTTGAGAGGGTGGCGGAGGGCCTCTGGCGCCTCGGCATCGAGACCCCGTCCTGGGGGTATGCCAACTCCGGGACGCGCTTCAAGACGTTCGCCCTGGCCGGCGCTGCGCAGACGGTCGAGCAGAAGCTGGCGGATGCGGCCCACGTGCATGCCCTGACGGGATCCGCGCCCGCCATCGCGCTGCACAACCCCTGGGACCGGGTGGCGCGCTGGGACGAGCTGCGCGCGCACGCCGAATCGCTCGGCCTGCGCATCGGCGCCATCAACCCCAACCTGTTCCAGGACGACCGCTACATGCTCGGGTCGCTGTGCAACCCGGACGCGGGCGTGCGCGAAGCGGCGCTCGAGCACATCCGCGAATGCTGCGACGTCATGCGTGCCACCGGCAGCACGGTGTTGAGCTTGTGGTTCGCCGACGGTACCAGCTACGCCGGCCAGGACGACCTGGCGGACCGCAAGGCGCGCCTGGAGGAGGGTCTGCGGCGCACGTACGAGGTGCTGCCAGAGGGTGCGCGCATGCTGATCGAGTACAAGCCGTTCGAGCCGGCGTTCTACCACACCGACCTGGCCGACTGGGGCATGGCCTACGCGATGAGCCTCAAGTGTGGGTCGCGCGCGCAGGTGCTGGTCGACATCGGTCACCACGCGCCCGGGACGAACGTGCCGCACATCGTGGCTTTCCTGCTCTCGGAGGGGCGGCTGGGCGGCTTCCACTTCAACGCGCGCCGCTACGCGGACGACGACCTCATCGTCGGCACCGACAACCCGTTCGAGTTGTTCACGATCTTCGTGAACATCCTGCGGGCCGGGGCCGCGGCCGACGACTTGGCCTACATGATCGACCAGAGCCACGTGATCGAGCCCAAGGTGGAAGCGACCATCCAGAGCGTCGTGAACTGCCAGGTGGCGTGGGCCAAGGCGCTGCTCGTCGACCAGCAGGCGCTGGCCGAGCGGCAGGCCGCGGGTGACGTGCTCGGGGCGCACCGCGTGCTCGTGGGCGCGTATCAGACCGACGTGCGCGGGCTGCTGGCCGAGGCGCGCTCGGCGCGGGGCTTGCCGGCCGATCCCATCGTCGCCCACAAGGAGAGCGGGTACGCCGAGCGCGTCGCCCGCGAGCGCGGCGTCGCGGCGGCGGGTGGCGGCTACCCAACGGTCGATTGAGGTGCGCGGCGTGAAGGGCGCCACCGTCCTCGCGGTCGACATCGGCGCCGAGTCCGGCCGCGTGCATGCGGTCAGCCTCGAGCGCGGGCGCCTCCGTCAACGGCGGGTGCATCGCTTCGGGAACCGGGCCGTCGACGTGGGCGGGACCTCGTACTGGGACGTGTTGGCGTTGTGGGACGAGGTCCGCCAGGGCATCCGGGCAGCCCGTCCGCTCGCTGCCCGCAGCGTGGGCGTGGATACCTGGGGCGTCGACTTCGCGCTGCTCGACGAGCGCGGTCGGTTGCTCGGCAACCCCGTCCACTACCGTGACCAGCGTACCGAAGGGATGATGGAGGCGCTCTTCGAGCGCATCCCGCGCGAGCGGGTGTTCACCGAGACCGGCATCCAGTTCATGCCGATCAACACGGTGTACCAACTCCTGAGCCTGGTGTTGGCCGACGACCCGCAGCTCGCTGCCGCCGCGACGTTCCTCACCATGCCCGACCTGTTGCACCATTGGCTGAGCGGCGCTCGCGCGAGCGAGCGCACGATCGCCAGCACCACGCAGCTCTACGACCCGCGCGGCAGGCGCTGGTCGCGGCCCATCCTGGAGGCGCTCGGGGTCGAGGCGGCGCTGTTCCCGCCGTTGGTGTCGCCCGGGACGCGGCTCGGAACCTTCGAGGGATTGCAGGTGATCGCGCCGGCCGGCCACGACACGGCCTGCGCCGTGGCCGGCCTCCCGGCCGTGGACGACGACTTCGCGTACGTCTCCTCGGGCACCTGGAGCCTCGTGGGTGTCGAGACCGACGCGCCCGACGTGGGCCCCACGGCCTTGGCCGCGAACGTCACGAACGAGGCTGGCGTGGCCGGCACGACGCGCCTGCTGAAGAACGTCACCGGCCTCTGGATCCTGCAGCAGTGCCAGCGCGCCTGGCGCGAGGATGGCACCTCGTGGCGCTACGCCGAGTTGGTGGACGAGGCGCAGCGCGCGCCCGCGCTGCGCTCCCTGGTCGACCCCGACCACCCCGACTTCCTCGTGCCGGGGCCGCATCCGGAGGTCGTGCAGGCCCACTGCCGCGCCACCGGTCAACAAGCGCCGGACTCGCCCGGCGAGACGACCCGTGCTGTCCTGGACAGCCTGGCGCTAGCCTACCGGCGCGCGCTGGAGGCGGTCGAGCGCGTCTCCGGCCGCAGCGTCGGGAGGGTTCACGTGGTCGGCGGCGGCGCCCGCAATGCCCTGCTGTGCCAAGCCACCGCCGACGCGACCGGGCGGCCGGTGACGGCGGGTCCGGCGGAGGCCACCGTCCTGGGGAACGCCGCGGTGCAGCTGATGCAGTTGGGTGTGCTCGGGGATCTTCCTGACGCTCGGCGCGCTGTTGCGCGCGGGTGCCGCGTGCGGCGCTACACCCCAGCGCGCCGACGAGGCGACTGGGATACCGCGTACGAGCGGTGGAACGCAATCGAATGGCCGACGACATGGAGGGATTGCAGATGACGACGACGCGGTTCGACACCTACCGGCATGCGCGCTACGCGTGGGACGACGAGGTCGCGGGGCGACTCGACCCCGTGGAGCGGCTCGTCTACCGCTCGAACCTGCTGGGTGCCGACCGTCGCATCACCAACACCGGCGGCGGCAACACCAGCAGCAAGCTGCGTATGCCGGATCCCGTCACCGACGACGTCGTCGACGTGCTGTGGGTCAAGGGCTCGGGCGGCGACCTGCGCACCGTCAGCCGCGAGCACTTCGCCTCCTTCGACCTCGCCCGCCTACACGCCCTGCGCGAGCGCTACGAGCGCTCCCCCGAACGCGGGCCCAAGACCCCGGCCGAGGACGCGATGGTCGACCTGTACGTCCACGCGGTCTTCGGCGCCAACCCGCGCCCCGGCTCGATCGATACGCCGCTGCACGCCTTCGTCCCGTTCCGCCACGTCGATCACACCCACCCCGACGCCGTCATCGCCATCGCTGCGGCTGCGGACGGTCGTCGGCTCGCACAGGAGGTCTACGGCGACGAGGTCGGCTGGGTCGACTGGCAGCGCCCGGGCGTCGAGCTGGGTCTCCAGATCGCCGCCGCCTGCGCGGCCAGGCCAGACCTGCGCGGCGTCATCATGGGCCAGCACGGCCTCATCTGCTGGGACGACGACGACAAGGGCTGCTACGAGACGACCCTGGAGCTGATCGAGCGCGCCGGACGCTTCATCGAGGCGCGCGCTGCAGAGGCCGCGGCGTTCGGGGGGCCCAGGGTCCGCGCACTCGGCGATGACGAGCGGCGCCGGTTGCTGGTGGAGGTGCTGCCACGGCTGCGCGGCCTGGTCTCGTCCGAGCGACGCTTCATCGCCACCGTCCAGGACGACGAGCGCGTGCGGGCCTTCATCGACTCGGTCGACGCGCCGCGCCTGAGCGAACTCGGGACGTCGTGCCCGGACCACTTCCTGCGCACGAAGATCAAGCCGCTGTACGTACCGTGGCACCCGGACCACGCCGACGTGGAGGGCCTGTTGACGGCCGTCGAGGACGGCTTGCGCCGCTACCGCGATGACTACCGCACCTATTACGGCGCACACGCCCCGGCCGAAGCCCCGGCGATGCGCGACCCGAACCCGACGGTGATCCTGATTCCGGGCGTGGGGATGGTCACCTTCGGGCGCAACAAGAGCGAGTAGCGCGTCACGGCCGAGTTCTTCGTCGGCGCGGTCGAGGTGATGCGCGGCGCCGAGTCGCTCGGTGGGTACATCGCGCTGCCGCGCCAGGAGGCGTTCGACATCGAGTACTGGCGGCTCGAGGAGGCGAAGCTGCGCCGCATGCCGCCCGAGCGCGAGTTCGAGCGCCGCGTGGTCGTGGTGATCGGTGCGGGCAGCGGCATCGGCAAGGCGACGGCGCTGCGCATGGCACGCGAGCGCTCCCACGTCGTGTGTGCCGACCTGGACGAGGCGGCGGCCATCGCGACCGCGAACGAACTCGGCGACCTCGTGGGTCACGGTATCGGCGTCGGCGGCAGCGGCGTGTCGAACTGCGGTCCCGCCATCGGCTTCGGCGTCGACGTGACGGATCGGGCGAGCGTTCGTGCGCTGTTCGAGCAGGTCGTGCTGGCCTACGGCGGTTGCGACGCCGTCATCGTCACGGCCGGCCTGTACGTGCCGAGCGACGCCGAGGGCCGGGTGAGCGATGTGGACTGGGCGCGCACCTTCGACGTCAACGTGCGAGGTGGCTACCTGGTCGCCGAGGAGGCGCAGCGCATATGGCGGGCGCAGGGTACGACGGCCTCGCTGGTGCTTACGACCTCCGTGAACGCAGTGGTGGCCAAGGCCGGTTCGTTCGCCTACGACAGCAGCAAGGCCGCCGCGCAGCACCTGGTGCGCGAACTCGCGGTCGCCTTGGCGCCCCTGGTGCGCGTGAACGCGCTGGCGCCCGCCACAGTCGTGGACGGCAGTTCGATGTTCTCGCGCGAGCGGGTGATGGGCTCGCTGCGGCGTTATGGCCTGCCGGTGGAGGAGGGCGACACCGACGCGGCGTTGCGGCAGCGGTTGGCGGAGTTCTACGCGTCGCGGACGCTCACCAAGGCACCGATCACGGGCGAGCAGCAGGCGGAGGCGGCCTACTTGCTGGTGAGCGACCGGCTCGCGCGCACGACCGGGCAGGTGCTCACGGTCGACGGTGGGCTCACCGAGGCGTTCTTGCGCTGACCCGGGTCGCGTGGCATGATGGAAGGACACGAACAACGGCTCTAGGAGGGATGTTGTGATGTTTGAGACACCCGCCCGTCGCTTCACATGGTTGATCGTGGTCGCGTTCCTCGTCGGACCACTGCTCGCCACCGCCGTCGCCCAGGAGGGCGATATCGAATCGCGGCTCGTGCTCTACGCGTCGCATCCGACCGAGATGATCGATTTCTTCGTAGACCGCTTCAACGCCGAGTACGGCGTCGAGGTCGACCTCGTGTACGGGGGCACGGGCGAACTGCTGGCGCGAATCCGCGCCGAGGCCGACCGTCCGCAGGCCGACCTCATGTGGGGTGGGGGTTCGCACACCGGCGCCTCGGCGCCCGAGCTGTTCCTCCCGTACGACTCCGAAGCGCTCGAGGGCATCGCGGAGGAGCTGCTCGACCCCGCCGGCTACAACGCGCCCTTCGATGCCTTCACGATGGTGATCGTCTACAACAAGGAGCTCGTGGCCGAAGAGGACGCGCCCCGTACCTGGGCCGACCTGGCCGATCCGAAGTGGCACCGCCAGGTGGTGCACGCCAATCCCGCCGTCTCCAGCTCTGCCTACGCCGCCATGGTGACCTGGCTCGAGATCGGCGGCTGGGAGCTGGTCGAGGCGCTCGCCAACAACCAGATCATCGCCGAGAGCTCGAGCGCGCCGTTCACGCAGGTCGGCCAGGGTGAGAACCCGATCGGCGTGGCCTACGAGGAAGGCGCGTTCCGCTGGCTCGACTCAGGCCGCATCGAGATCGTGTACCCCGAGGACGGCGTCGCCCTGCTGCCCGGTGGGCTCTTCATCGTCCGCGACGGCCCGAACCCGAACGCCGCGCACGCCTTCGCGGACTTCGTGCTCGCGCACGAGCAGCAAGAAGCCCTGGCGGAGGAGTTCCTCGGGCGCCGGCCGGCGCACAAGGACGTCGAGCTGAACCCCGCGATGCGCTCGGTGGCCGAACTCAACGTGATCCCGTACCCGGATGAGGAGGCGGCAGCCAACCGCGAGGAGTGGCTGGGCATGTGGCGCCAGATCATGATCCGGACCCGCTGAGCGCGCTGCACGCCGACCGCGGACACGCCTCGGCCTTGATCCGACAAGGCTCGACTCGATACGACGACAGCGCGATGAGGGACCCGTGCGGCTCCTCATCGCGCCACCCACGGGCAGCGCGAGTCGCCCTCGCCGGCGGGGTGCGGCCGACATCGCACGGCAGGCCCGAAGCAGCAGCTGGAGAACCGCTAGCGTGAGTGTCAGCCCAGAATCGACCACCAGGCTCCGTATCGAGAACCTCGTCGTGCAGTTTCCCGGCCTGCGGGCCGTCGACGACGTGAGCCTCGACGTCCAACCGGGCGAGTTCTTCTCGCTCCTCGGACCCAGCGGCTGCGGCAAGACGACGCTGCTGCGGACCATCGCAGGGTTCTATCGTCAGGACCACGGTAGTATCTTCTTCAACGAACAGGCTATCGACCACATCCCGGCCCACAAGCGCGATACCGGCATGGTGTTCCAGCATTACGCGATCTTTCCCCACCTGAGCGTGCGGCAGAACGTCGCCTACGGCCTGCGGACGCGACCCGGCACCAAGCCGGAGAAGGCGGAACGTGTCCGAGAGGCGTTGGAGCTGGTGGACCTCGAGGAGTTGGCCGAACGCAAGCCGCGTCAACTCTCGGGCGGGCAGCAGCAGCGTGTGGCGGTGGCGCGAGCCATCGTGATCCAGCCGCGGGTGTTGCTCATGGACGAGCCGCTCGCGAACCTCGACGCGAAGCTGCGGGTGCGGCTGCGGACGGACCTCCGGCGCCTCCAGCAGCGGCTCGGTACCACCACCATCTACGTCACCCACGATCAGGAAGAGGCGCTGAGCCTATCGGACCGTATCGCCGTGATGTTCGACGGCAGGGTCCACCAGGTGGGCGCGCCGGAGGAGATCTATTCGACGCCGACGCATCGCAAGGTCGCCGAGTTCGTCGGCGAGGGCAACTACCTGCCCGGATCGGTCCGTGAGGCGTCGAGCAGCCACGTCGCCGTCCACGTCGCCGGCGGCCACACGTTGCGCGCGGCGGTGCCCGGCAGCGGGCTCGTGGCTACCGGCGCGGAACTGGTCGCCAGCTTCCGCCTGCATCACGCCGAGGTGCTCCGCAGCGCCAACGGAGCGACCGACAACACGCTGTCCGGCACGGTCCTGCACCGCATCTACCTGGGCGACATCGTGCGCTACCTGATCGACATCGGCGACGGCCAGACCGTCATGGCCGAGCACTACGCCGGCCGCAACGACGTTCGCGTGCGGCACGGCGACACCCTCACGCTGCGTGTGCCGCAGGACGCCATCAGCCTGTTCGGCACCGACGGCGCACTGATCGGCCGGTAGGGAGCGGGCATGCTCACGGCTTGGTTCGCGCGCTTCCGATGGCGTCACTTCGGCTTCTGGAACCTGATCACGCTCGCCTCGGCGCTGCTGTTCTTCATGCTGCTGGTGCTGCCGCTCATCCGCTTGGTGATCGCGAGCTTCTCGCCCGCCAGGGGTGTGCCCACCACCGACTTCAGCGTCTGGGCGACGTACGCTGAATTCTTCACCTTCCGCTACTACTACGGGACGCTTCTCAACAGCCTCTTCGTCAGCTCGTTGGCCACCGTGTTCGCGGTCCTCATCGGGTTCCCGCTGGCCTACCTGATCACGCGGGTCGAGCTTCCGGGGAAGCTGTTCCTGCGGGCCGCGGTGGTGCTGACCTTCGTGTCGCCGCCATTCATTGGCGCCTACGCCTGGATCTTGCTCCTCGGTCGCAACGGCCTGTTCACGCGGACGCTCGAGACGGTCGGCATCAGCTTGCCCAGCGTGTACGGCTGGCAGGGCATCGTGCTGGTGTTCACGCTGCAGGCCTTCCCGTTCGTGTTCCTGCTCGTTTCGTCGGGCCTGCGATCGATCGACCAGAGCCTCGAGGACGCCGCCATCAACCTTGGCCAGACCCGGCTCGGTGCGCTGCGAACGGTGATCCTGCCGCTGATGATCCCGTCGATCTCAACCGGCGCCCTGCTCGTGTTCGTGACCACCTTCTCGGACTTTGGCACGCCGATGATCATCGGCGAGGGCTTCCGCGTCCTCGCCGCGCTGATCTACAGCGAGTTCATCAACGAGTTCGGCGGCAACCCGCGGGTCGCCAGCACGCTCTCGGTGATCCTGCTGACCGTCACCGTGGGGGCGCTGCTGATCCAGCGCGCGTACGCCAAACGGGCCTCCTTCGGCCAGGACGCCATGAAGCCGCTGGGCGTGTACCGGCTAGCGCGTGGCGGCGGCATCCTCGCAGGCGTCTTCGTCTTCGGCGGGGTGCTGCTGGCATTGCTGCCGACGCTGACCATCGTGGTGTCGTCGTTCCTGGAGGCCCGCGGTCCGAT
This sequence comes from Trueperaceae bacterium, assembly GCA_003556805.1. Lineage (GTDB taxonomy): Bacteria > Deinococcota > Deinococci > Deinococcales > Trueperaceae > CSSed10-48. The sequence continues at coordinate 12,376 of PWQI01000332.1, forward strand.
CCTCTTGCCGCGGTTCTCGCTCGAGGGCTACCGCCTGGCGCGACGGTTGCCGCTCGCGCTCCAGAACACCATGATCCTGGTGACCATCGCGACGCTCCTGTGCGTCTTCGTCGGCTCGCTCATCGGCTACGTCGTCAGCCGCCAACGCAACCGACTGGCCGCCGCCATCGACACGATGTCGATGATCCCGTTCGCGGTCGCCGGGGTGGTGCTGGGCGTGTCACTGTCGATCACCTTCGGCGGGGCGCCGTTCTTCCTGGCGGGCACCGGCACGATCTTGGTGTTGTCGTACTTCATCCGGCGGCTGCCGTACACGGTCAGGTCGGTGTCGGGCATGCTGCAGCAGTTGGGCGAGCAGCAGGAGGAGGCGTCCGTCAACCTGGGCGTGCCCCCCGCGTTGACGTTCCTGTGGGTCACGGTGCCGCAACTCACGCCGGCGCTCATGTCCGGGGCGCTGCTCACCTGGGCCACCACCGCGCGCGAGTTCAACTCCACCGTCATGCTCTACGTCGCGCAGACCCGCACGCTGCCGGTCGAGGTGTTTACGCAGGTGCTGCAGGGCAACTTCGGTGCCGCGTCGGTGGTCGGCACGGTGCTCATCATGACAACGGTGGTGCCGATCGTCGTGCTGTTCAAGGTGTTCGGGAAGGACGAGGAGTTCTTGACCTGAGGATGCCATGGCGGTTGCCGCGGCTCGCCACGCTCGTGTCTGTTCGTGCGAGCGCCGTGGCACAGTCGTCAATGGGACTTCTCGCTATCCGGGGGCTCCTGGAGGGTGGCTTCAGGTTCGACGCCTAGACGTCGCTGGTCTTGGAGCAACCGCAGCTGGTTTCCATCGGCCCGAAGGTGACGTTCTCAGTGCAGCGCCACGACGTCCGCCAGCGCTGGCGTCGACCGCAACCGGACGGTGGGACCGTACGACCCGAGGTCGCGGCCGGTGTCTATCTCGACCAAACCGAGGAAGGACGCGAAGCGCCGCAG
>PWQI01000129.1 GCA_003556805.1 Trueperaceae bacterium
CGTCGAGCACCAGGTCTCGTCCGTCCTGTCCAAGCTCGGCGTCGACAGCCGAACCGCCGCGGTTGCAGAGGCGCACCGGCGCGGGCTCGTCGACCCAACCTAGGTAGCGATCGCGACACGTATAGGTGGTTGCGCCGATGCGCGAAACGCATCGGCCACTGCAGCATGAGCCAACGCCGGCCGGCGAACCCAACGCAGGAGGAACCACCATGCCCCGTTACATGATCGAACGCCGCTTCCCCGACGGCCTCGCCATCCCCGCCAACGCGGACGGCGCCGCTGCCTGCCTGAACGTGGTCGACCGGATCGCCGAGCACGGCGTCAACTGGGTCCACTCCTACGTCAGCGACGACAAGCGCTCGACGTACTGCGTCTACGACGGACCCACCGCGGAGGCCATCCGGGCCGCGGCACGCGACACCGACCTGCCGATCGAGCGCATCACGAAGGTGAGCGTGCTCGACCCGCACTTCCACCACTGAACGATCGGTCGCGGCCCACCGCGCCTCGGTCGCTGCCGAACCGGGGCGCGCCGCGCCGCCCACCGCGAGGAGGCCATCCATGAGCCACCCCACACGCACGACACGCACGACACGCTCGGTGCTCGCCGGCGTCGGCATCGCGCTCATCGCCACGCTGATCGCCACCGCCACCGCTGCTCAGGTCGCGATCACGTCCGGCAACGCCACCACCCGCGACGCGCTGCCGAGCTACACGCTCGTGGTCGATACGAAAGCCGTCGAACCGACGCTCGAGCAGCTCGACGCGCTGCGCGCGGTGCTCGCCACCTACGAGGACGTCGATGCCGCACTGGAGACCGGCTTCGAGCGCTTCGGCGACTGCATGAGCGGCCCACAGGGTGCCCAAGGCATCCACTACACCCATGGCGGGCGCATCGGCGATCCGACGCTCGACGTGACGCGGCCCGAGGTGCTGATGTACGAGCCTCGCACCGACGGCAGCCTGCGCCTGATCGGCGCCGAGTACCTGGTGTTCCAACAAGACTGGCACGACGCCGGCCACGAGGCCCCACCGGTGCTGCTCGGGCGCGAGTTCACGCTCAACACCACGCTGCTCGACGAACCCTTCTACGCCCTGCACGTGTGGGTGTGGCAGCACAACCCGCTCGGGCTGTTCGCGAACTGGAACCCGTTGGTTCGGTGCGACGACGCGACGGCGCACGGCGGGTGACACCGGACACGCCGTGCCACCACCACGCGCTCGACACGGCGAGCGAAGCGAGCCCCGAGCACACCTCGGGGCTCGCGCTCACACGCCGATGACGTCGACGACGCCCTGCAGTCCAGCGAAGTCCTCGATGTTGCGTGTGTAGAGCGGCAGATCGTGGGCCGCTGCCGTCGCTGCGATCATGAGGTCGATCCGTCGGGGGCGTACCGCACGCCCTGCATCGATCACGGCGGCCACGAAGGAGCCGTAGCGCCGGGCAGCGCCGGCATCGAACGGTAGTGGTGAGCGGAACACCGCCTCGACGACCTGCACGTGCTCGAGCCGGACCGCACGCTCGCGCGCGCTGGAGGCGGGTCGCGCTACCGACGAAGCCGCCACCGACCACCGAGCGGAGCTCCGCCACGACCGTGCCGTGGCGGGTGATGCGGAACGACGCTCCCCGCTCGACCGCGTCCATGACGGCGGCACTCGCGTTGCGGAGCTCTCGCTGACTGATGGTCTTCATGGACGCATCGGAGCACCCTGTAGCACAGTGTGCTACGCGACCTCATTTCGCATGCGGCAGGTCGGCCATCTGGCGCGACGTGGCGGGTCCGACCTCGTCGGGCTCGTGGTCGCTCACGAGGTACATGAGCGACGCCGGGGTGGTGAGGTCCTCCCCCGTCTCGAGCAGCGTCTTGAGCCCGGAGAGGATCATGGGCCAGCCGCCGTAGAGCTGGTCGTTGGCGCCGTCGCGCAGTTGGTCGTGGGTCACGGTCAGTCGACAGGAGTCACCCACGGGCTCGATCTCCCACGTCACGCGCGAGGTCCCCTCCGCGACGACGTCCTCGCCCCACAGCGCACGGAAGCTCTGCACCAGGCGACGGGGCGGGTCGACCTCCAGGTTCTCGCCCTCGGAGATGGGCATGCCCGGCGAGGCCGTCTCGGGACCCGTGGTCGCGGTGTGCGTCGAGCCGGGCGTGTAGTCGGACGCCACGACGACGCCGAAGGAGTAACGACGGCGCAGCTCCGGGTCGGTGATCGCCTGCCAGAGCCGCTCGGGCGTCGTCTTGATGTAGATCTCGAACACCTTCTCCATGGTCTCCCCCTCCAGGTCGCGCTTGAGGTCGCTGAGCGCCGACGCCCAGGGCGCGGCGAACTTGCTCACCCAGCGGTCGTGCACGAGGCGGATCGGCACGGGGTTGAGGAAATGCAGCTTCTCGCGCCCGCGCCGCCTCGTGAGGACCAGGCCGGCCCCTTCGAGCACCCGCAGGTGCTTCATCACGCCGAAGCGGCTCATCTCCAGGCCGGACTCGAGCTCGCCGAGCGTGCGGCCGTCACGCTCGAAGAGCCGGTCCAACAGGTGGCGCCGGGTCGGATCGGCGAGGGCTTTGAACACCGGGTCCATGCCGTCACCTTATGTGACCTTTTGGTCACATGTCAAGTGGGGGTCGTGCGGTCCCGCACGCGGCGGGCCGGACGCGGTGCAACCAGGTAGGCGCCGAACGCATCCTCACGCTCCGACGACGGACGTGACGTACACTGCCGCAGTGCAGGACGACGGCTTCTTCGACGAGCGTGCCGCCGCTCGCTACGACGAGTCCTCGGCGGCACACTTCGCCTCCGAGGTCGTCGAACCGGTCGTCGAGCGCCTCGTCGCGCTCGCCGCCGGTGGGCGCGCGCTCGAGTTCGGCATCGGGACCGGTCGGATCGCCCTGCCCCTGGCACGGCGCGGCGTACCGGTCACGGGCATCGAGCTGTCGACCGCGATGGTCGCGAGGCTCCAGACCAAACCCGGCGGCGAGGCGATCCCAGTGACGATCGGCGACTTCGCGACGGCTCGTGTCGACGGCACGTACGCCCTCGTGTACCTGGTGTTCAACACGATCATGAACCTCACCACGCAGGCGGCGCAGGTGGCGTGCTTCCGCAACGCTGCAGCGCACCTCGCGCCCGGCGGCCGCTTCGTCATCGAGGTCGGCGTCCCCGGCCTGCGGCGCCTGCCGCCCGGCGACAGCGCGCGCGTCTTCCACGTGAGCGAGGACCGCTGGGGGATCGACGAGTATGACGTCGCGAACCAGGGGCTCACGTCGCACCACGTCGAGGTCGTCGACGGGCGCCTCGAGCGCTTCTCTGTCCCATTCCGGTACGTGTGGCCGGCCGAGCTCGACCTGATGGCGGAGCTCGCAGGCATGCGGCCGAGCGAGCGCTGGGCCGGCTGGAAGCGCGAGCCCTTCACGTCCGAGAGCGAGCAGCACGTGTCCGTGTGGCAGAAGACGGGCGGATA
>PWQI01000410.1 GCA_003556805.1 Trueperaceae bacterium
GAGACCCACACGCTGATCAACCAGTCCATCAAGTCGTACAAGCGGAAGTTCGGCAACCGCTTCGACGAGGACGCCTAACGGGTGCCGGCGGGCTCGGCGCTGCTCAAGCGGCGCCGAGCCCCACGTTGTTCTTCTCGAGTGCCCGCTCCGCGCGATAGCTCGAGCGCACCAACGGGCCCGACACCACTTCGAGGAAGCCCAGCGCCAGGCCCTGGTCGCGGTAGGCGGCGAACTCCGCGGGCGTCACCCAACGCTCGACCGGCAGGTGCGACGGCGTCGGCCTGAGGTACTGGCCGAAGGTCACGATGTCGACCCCGATGGCGCGAAGGTCCTGCATCGCCGCCATGATCTCGTCGTCCGTCTCGCCCAGACCGAGCATCAGGCTCGTCTTGGTGAGGACGTCGGGCCGAGCTCGTTTGGCGTACGCCAGCACGTCGAGCGTCTGCTCGTAGCCGGCACGCGGATCGCGCACCGGGTGCGTGAGCCGCCGCACCGTCTCGACGTTCTGGGCGTACACCTCGATGCCGCTGTCGAGCACCAACTGGACGTGCTCGAACACCCCTTGGAAGTCCGGCGTCAGCGCCTCGACGGCGGTGTCCGGGTTCACCCGCTTGATCTCGCGGACGCAGCGGGCGTAGTGCGAGGCTCCGCCGTCGGGGAGGTCGTCACGGTCGACCGACGTGAGCACGATGTAGCGCAGGTCCATCAGCCTGACCGATTCGGCGGCGAGCCTCGGCTCGTCCGGGTCGAGGCGGCCGCGCGGGTTGCCAGTGTCGACGGCGCAGAACTTGCAGGCCCGCGTACACACCGAGCCCATCAGCATGATCGTGGCGGTGCCGGCGTTCCAGCACTCGGCGAGGTTGGGACACATCGCCTCCTCGCACACCGTCGAGAGGCTGTGCCCCTTGACGGTCTCCTTCACCTGCTGGTAGCGGCCACCGCTCGGGAGCTTCACCTTCAGCCAATCGGGCTTGCGTTCACGTGGCCCGCTCGCAGCGTCCTTGCGGGCGATGCCGTTCTTGACGACGCGAATCGGCGCCTCGTCTGGCGTGGCCGTCGGCCGATCGCTGAGCGTCTCGGCCCCTGTGGCGAGGGCGGCGGTGTTGCCCGTTCTGGGGTCGCTCATGCGACCACATCCTCCCTGACGGTCGTCGCCTCGGCGGCGAGCGCGGTCGAGTCGTGAAAGTGTGAGCTGAACGCGGCCAGGAGTGGCGGGATCACCTCGTCGAAGGTGACATGACGGCCGAGCACGCGGCTCAGACTCGTGACGCCCTTGTCGGCCAAGCCGCACGGGACGATGGCGTCGAAGCGTGTGAGGTCGGTATGCACGTTCATGGCGAAGCCGTGGAAGCTGACGTTGCGCTTGATCGCGACGCCGATGGCGACGAGCTTCTCGTCGCCGAGCCAGACGCCGGCGTAACCGGGCGAGCCGGCGGTGGCGAGACCGAAGGTCGCGAAGGTGTCGACCATCACCTGCTCCACCGCCCGTAGGTAGTCCCGGACCCGCCTCCCGATCGGGAAGATCGGGTAGCCGACGAGTTGGCCGGGACCGTGGTACGTGACGTCGCCGCCGCGCTCGACGTCGAACAGGTCGAAGCCCTGCGCCTGCGCCTCGGCCTCGCTCACCAACAGGTGCTCGCGGCCACCCTTGCGCCCGAACGTCAACACCGGCGTGTGCTCGACGAGCAGCAGCGTCGGCGGCTCGTTCCCATCGGCGACCGCGGCGTGCGTCGCCAGCTGCACGTCCCAGGCGTCGCGGTAGGGGAGGCGACCGAGGTCGCGGACCACGTAGTCGAATGTCACGGCGCGTGGCTCACGGCGTAAGTCTACCGCCGGTAGCGGCGCCGGCGGGTCATTCGGCGAACCGATAGAGGACGCCGCCCGAGTAGTCGGCGACGTACAGTTCGCCCGCCTGGTCCTCGCCGAACGCAGCGATCCGGAAGCCGGACTCGAGCAGCGGACGAGCGGACCACTCGTCACCCGATCCCTCGGCCACGAAGATGCGGCCCGACACGTAGTCGCCGAACACGTACGCCCCCGCGAGCGCGGGCACGTCGTCGCCGCGGTACACGTACCCGCCGGTGATCGACCGCCCCCAGCCGGACGCATGGGTGTAGGTCACGACCGGCATGGTGAGCCCGCTCATGTCGCAGCCGCTCGGGGGGTCGAAGCATGCGTCGCCCTCCATGATGCGCCAGCCGTAGTTCTCGCCGCCGGGGCTGTCGGCGCGCTGGCGGTTGACCTCCTCGACCGCGTTCTGGCCGACGTCGGCGATCCACAGGTCGCCGGTGGCGCGGTCGAACGAGAAGCGCCAGGGGTTGCGCAGGCCGTATGCCCAGATCTCGTCGAGCGCGGCGGGATCGTCGACGAACGGGTTGTCGGCCGGGACGGCATACGGCTCGGCGCCGTCGACGTCGAGCCGCACGATGGTACCGAGCCACGTCCCCAGGTCCTGTCCGGCGTTCAGCGGATCGCCACCGGAGCCGCCATCGCCCAGCCCGAGGTAGAGGTTGCCGTCGGGCCCGAAGGCGACCTGGCCACCGTTGTGGTTGCCGTACGGCTGCTCCATGGTGAGGATCACGCGCTCCGTCGCCGCGTCGACGCTGGCGGCGTCTGGCGGATCGGCGCGCAGCTCCGCTAGCACCGTCGCGCCCCTGAGGTCCGTGTAGTGCACGAACAGGCGACCGTTGTCGGCGAACGAGGGGTGGAACGCCACCCCGAGGAGGCCGCGCTCACCCTGCGCGCGCGTGCGGTCCTGAATGTCGAGGAAGGTCCCGGTGACGGCGCCGTCGCGCACGGTCTGGACGGTACCGCGCTGTTCGACGACGAACAGCCGGCCGCTGTCGTCGACGGCGTGGGTGATCGTGAGCGGTTGGACGAAGCCATCGGCGACGCGCTCCAGACGCTGCGCGTGTGCACTCGCCGTCCAGGCCAGGCAGGCCGAGGCGAGCATGGTGATGGCGGCGCGTACGAGGCTGGTACGAGGTGTCGTCATGGCGCCAGGGTAGCGGGCGGCGGTCTCAGCCGTTGCTGTCCCGCCTACGCTCGGCAGCGAGTGTCGCCTGTGAGGTCGCATCGTCGTCGGACGGGAGGGCGAGGCCCGCCGGCAGGGCACCGTCCTCCGTCAGGCGCGGGAGCGCCCAGCCGCGAGCGTCGTAGTGGCGCGCGAGCCGTGGGTACAGCCACCGCATCGCCTGGTCGTTGCGCTCGCGCTCGCTCAACGCCACCCGGTCGTAGCAGCCGGCCGCGCGGCGCTGGCGTTGCGCCTCGAACAGGATGACCGCGGTCGCCACCGACACGTTGAGCGACGGGACCATCCCGAGCATGGGGATGATCACGTGCGCGTCGGCCGCCGCAGCCGCGGCCGCGCTGACGCCGGCTCGCTCGTTGCCGAACAGGATGCAGGTCGGCCCGACGTAGTCGACGTCGCGGTAGTCGACGGCCTCGGCCGA
>PWQI01000465.1 GCA_003556805.1 Trueperaceae bacterium
CGTCGTGAGCGTCGAGGCGTCGATGGCCTCGGAGAACGTGGCGGTGGCTGGAACGTTCGTGGGCGCTAGGCCGACCTCGCTCGGCGTCGTCTGCACGACGGTCGGGGGGGTCGTGTCGACCGCGCCAGGAGCGCTACAGGCAGCCAGGACTGCTGCGAGCGCGATGGCACCTATCCATGGGAGCGTTCTGTGACGTTCGTCGAATCGTTGCATGATTCTCCTCGTGTCCGCATCCACAATTGTCAGTTGTTGGGAACGACTCAGGCGTACCATTGCAACGGCCCTTGACTGTGATCGAGTGTCACATACCGATCGCCGAGACCGAACTGGTCATCGGCGTTTACGCAGCGGATGCAGTGCCACGATCGCTTGTGCCACGTGCGTGATGCCCCGCCCGGGACGATGCGCCTCCATCGGCGCGGTGACGTCAGACGACCCGTTCGGGGAACGTCGGTGCGCGCCACACCTGGGCCGCGCGCTCGAAGGCGTGGGCGTAGCCCAGTACGTCGGCGTCCGCGTACGCGGCGCCGACGAACGAGAGGCCCACGGGGAGCCCGTGGATGAAGCCTGCGGGAACGCTCACGTGCGGGTAGCCGGCCACCGCCGCATGCGTCGAGCAGCCCGGGATCCTGCGATCGCCGTCGATGATGTCGATGGTCCAGGCAGGCACGCGCGTGGGTCCGATGAGCGCGTCGAGCGTGTGCTCGCGCAGGGCGCGGTCGATCCCCTCGGTGCGGGCGAGCCGGAGGCAGGTCGCGCGCGCGTCGAGGTACGCCTCGTCGTCCAGGCCGGGCTGGTCTTGGGCCAGCTCGAGCAGCTCCTGTCGGAAGTAGGGCATGACGCGCTCCGCGTGTCGTGCGTTGAACGCGATCACGTCGTCGAGGCTGCGCACGGGCGCGGTCGGATGGTCGCGCAGGTAAGCGTTCAGCCCCGCCTTGAACTCCACGAGCAGCACGATGCGCTCGGCCTCGAACAGCGGCTCGGCGGGGCCGAGGTCGACGTCCTCGACGATCTCGGCCCCGAGCGCGCGAAGGTGAGCGAACGCCTGTGCGGCGACGGCGTCGGGGGCCTCGTGGTGCCCGACCCAGCCGCTGGGCACGCCGAGGCGCACGCCACGCAGATCGGTCCGCGCCGAGGCCGTATCGAACGCCGAGGGTGGCCCGTCGGCCGCTGCGCTCGTCGCCGCATCGCGTGGGTCGGCGCCGGTGATCGCGTCGAGGACGATCGCGGCGTCCAGGACGGTGCGGGTCATCGGCCCCGCGGTGTCCTGTGAGGCCGAGATCGGGACGATGCCGTCACGGCTGACGAGTCCGATGGTCGGCTTGAGCCCGACCACGCCGTTCATCGAAGCCGGCGCGCTGATCGAGCCGTCAGTCTCGGTCCCAATGGCGGCGGCGGCGAGGCCCGCGGCCACGGCCGCGCCGGAGCCGGCACTCGACCCGCCGGGGCTGCGGTCGAGCGCGTAGGGGTTGCGGGTCTGTCCACCGCGGCTGCTCCAACCGCTCGAGCTGCGGCTCGAGCGGAAGTTCGCCCACTCGCTCAGGTTGGCCTTGCCCAGGATCACGGCGCCGGCCTCACGCAACCGCGCGACCAGGAACGCGTCGCGCTGCGCGCGATGGCCATCCAGGGCGAGGGAGCCCGCAGTGGTGCTGAGCGCGTCACCGGTGTCGATGTTGTCCTTCAACAGGACGGGGATGCCGTGCAGCGGGCCGCGCGGCCCCGAGCGTCGCCGCTCGGCGTCGAGGTCCGCGGCGATCGCGAGCGCGTCGGGGTTCGTCTCGAGCACGGAGCGCAGCGTGGGGCCGGCGCTGTCGATCGCGTCGATGCGCGTGAGGTAGGCGCGGGTGAGCGCCTCGGCGGTCAGCTCGTCGCGCTCCATGCGCGCTTGCAGGTCGACGATCGAGCGGTCGTGATCGGGCATGCGCACCTCCGTGGCGACGCGCGTGGCCCCCATACGCCCCATGACGGGGCCGCGGTCGCGGGCGAGCGTCGAACGGTTCAGGATAGCCGAGCGCGGCGGCGTGCTCCGCCGGCGTCGAACGCAACCGTCGCGACCGTCGCGCCCGGGGCACCGATGATCGCGGGTCTGACGCGGATGTAGCATGGGAGCGTTGCGAGCGGGTCGTCCCAGCGCGCACGGGAGCGTGGCATGTCAGGACCTCAGTCACTGCACGCTGCTGTGGGCGCGACTGCGGTGCCCGTCACCGCGTCGGCGCTGCCGAACCTGCCTTGGCTGTGGTGGATGCTCGTCCACCGCGTGGTGTTGTTCGCCGCGGTGCAGGGAGCGATCGCGCTCGCGTTCTGGCTCGGCGGCGCCGGCGACGCGTGGGAGCGGAGCATCGCATGGTGGCCGCTCTCCGCGGCGATCACGGGCCTGTGCAGCCTCGCGCTGCTGCGGCGGAGCCTGCATGTCGAAGGCAGCCGCTACCGCGACCTGCTGCGCATCGATCGTGCGAACCTCCGCGCCGACGCGCGCATCACGCTGCTCCTCGTCGTCGCGACTGCCGTGCTGGCACTCGTCCCGAACATCGGCATCGCGGCGCTCCTGTGGGGGGATCCCCTGATCGCCGTCGACATGCTCGTGCGGCCACTCCCCCTCACGGTCGCGTGGGCGCTGGTGCTCGCGTTCCCGATCGCGATCGGGCTCAGCGAGCTGCCGGTCTACTTCGGCTACGTGCTCCCGCGCCTGCGACGTCACCTCGGGCGGCGCGTGCCGGCGATCCTCGTCACCGCTGCCGTGCTCTCCTTGCAGCACGTCACCCTGCCGCTCGTGTTCGACTGGCGCTTCGTCGTCTGGCGGGCGCTGATGTTCCTGCCGTTCGCGCTCCTCCTCGCCGTCGTCCTCGGCCGGCGGCCCCGGCTGCTGCCCTACCTCGTGATCGTCCACATCGTGCTCGACGTCGGCGCCGCCGCGCAGGTCCTGCTCGCCTCCATGCCATGACACCGTTGGTCACGCAGGCGTCGGTCGGCCCGCGCTCCTGACGCCTGCGGACGCTACGGCAGGGTATGACCCGCCGACCGGTAGAGGGCGTACCACTCCTCGCGCGTCAACTGCACCTCGCTCGCCCGACAGCACTCGCGCAGCCGCTCCACCTTGGTCGTGCCGATGACGGGCTGCATGCGCGCCGGGTGACGCAGCAACCAGGCGATGGCGATCGTGGTCGGCGACACGCCATGACGGTCGGCGCTCTCCGCGAGCGCGGCGTTGAGCTCTGGGAAGGCGTCGCTGCCGAGGAACGTCCCCCCGATGGATCGGTCCTGGACGGGTGACCACGGCTGGACGGTGATGTCGTTCGCGCGGCAGTAGTCCAGGACGTGGCCGTCGCGGTCGACGGCGGCGTCGTGCAGCATGTTGACGTGCACGCCGCTCGTGATCATGGTCGCGTGCCTGATGCTCAACTGCAGCTGGTTCGCGACGAGCGGCTGGCGCACGGAGCGCTGCAAGAGGTCGATCTGGTGTGGGTGGTGGTTCGAGACACCGAAGTGCCGCACCTTGCCCTCGCGCTCGAGCGCGTCGAAGGCGGCAGCCACCTCGTCGGGCTCCACCAGGGCGTCCGGACGTTGCAAGAGCAGCACGTCGAGGTACTCCGTGCGCAGGCGCCGCAGGATGCCGTCGACGGAGGCGAGGATGTGCTCGCGCGAGAAGTCGAACGTGCCGAGGTCGGGTCGGATGCCGCACTTCGACTGCAGGATCAGCCGTTCGCGCACGCTGGCGTTCATGCCGACGGCGTCGGCGAAGACCTCCTCGCACGCGCCGCCGCCGTAGATGTCGGCGTGGTCGAAGAAGTGGGCCCCCTCGTCGAGGGCGGCGCGCACGAAGCGCTCCGCTTCGCGGCGATCGAGCGTGTCGATGCGCATGCACCCCACGGCCACGACCGGGACTTCCAGCTGGCTCGTACCGAGTCTCATCGTTCGCATGGTGTCTGACTCCTCCATGTGCAGGATAGCCGAGGGCGCTGGCGGCAGCGCCGCATCGACGCCTCGCTCGCAGCGCTTCGGGAGGGGCGCGACCGCTAGGGCGCGGACCGAGCGACGATCGCGAGCGGGCGCCCCTCTGGGTCGTCGAAGGTGGCCGTCCAAGCGCCGCCGCCCAGCTCGTTGCGAAAGCGTGGCGGTCCGTGGAACGAGACGCCGGCAGACCGGAGCCGGTTCACTGAGGCCTGCAGGTCGCTCACCGCGAAGGCGATGACGGACTCGTCCTGGGCGGGTTCGTCACGCACGCTGAGGACCAGCCGCGTGCCGCCGGCGTCGAACGTGGCCGACGACGCGACGGTGCGCAGGTGGGTCAGCCCGAGTGCCGAGCCGTAGAACGCCGTCGATGCCGCGAGGTCACGGACGGTGCGGGTGACCTGTGTGATGGAGCCGAGCGCACCGAGTGCGCCGACGTGCTCCGGCGAGCTGGCCGGCTCCGCGGGCCGCGCCGCAGGACGCCCCTCGACTTCCGCAGCGAGGTCGTCGAGGCGATCCGCCCAGAAGCCGCGGACCCCTGCGAGCCACCGGTCGACGGCGTCGACCGCGGTGGGTTCGAGGGCGTACACGCGCCGGGCCCCCACGGGCCGCACGCGTGCGAAGCCGTGGTCTCGCAGCACCTTCAGGTGTTGCGAGACGGCGGACTGGCTGATGCCGAACTCGCCGCCGACGGCCTCGACCACGTCGCCGGCGCTGCGCTCGCCGACGGCGAGCACCTCGACGATGCGACGCCGTACGGGATCGGCGAGCACCGTGAAGGCGTGCATCAGGCGTCGGGCGGCGTCTCGCCGGCGTAGAACGCGCGGGTGCGCTCTGCGGCGGCCATGGCCTTGGGAGCTGGCGTGCCGTCGGTGATGTCGGCCTCGGCCCACGCGCGGCTGGTGTCGGCGTACAGGGCGCGCGCCTCGGGAGACGCGGCCCAGGCAGCCGCCGCCTCGGGATCGGGTCCTGGGGCGTCGGGCTCGGCGAGGTGCCGTGCGAGGCCTTGGAACGCCATGTCCCAACCGACGCCGGTGGCGCCGGGACCGTAGGTGGCCCAGAACTCAGCGCCTGTGCTCCCGGCGTCGACGGTGGCGACGTGCTCGAGCTCGAGCCGGGCGCCGTCGCCGTCCGGTGTGACGCGCACGTCGAGCCAGCTGACCTCGCCGCCGTACTCCCATGTGACGGCGAGGTGGTTCGGCGGCTCGCAGGCTTCGATCACGCCGCCGGCGTTGCCGTGCAACTGGTAGCGACCGCCGAGCCTGAGATCGCCGCTGATGGGGAGGAACCAGCGACCGATCCGCTCGCGGTTCGAGACGGCGTCCCAGAGGTCCTCCGGCGTGGTCGCGAAGGTGCGCGACGCGGCGACGGCCTTGGTAGGCACCCCGTCGCGGGTGCCGGAACGGACGGTGCGGTGCATGGCGGCGAGGTGGGCGTCGAGATCGAAGGGCATGGGTACCTCCTTGGAGGGAGTATATTAGCGACGACTAATAGAGTGTGTCAAGCGTCGATGCCTCCAGCGGTGGGCGGCGGTGACGTTCGGCCCTGGCGACCTCGCCGGCCGAACGGGAGGGTGGACCTGACGGAGGTGCACCGTGCAGTCCCGACCCCCGCGCCTGCGGCGTGCGCTGGCCACGGCCGGCGCTCGGGGCACGGCGTTCGTACGCGTCCTCTTGCTCGGGGTGCTCGTCCTCACGGCCAGCGTCGTTGCAACGCCTGAGGCCACCACGCTCGAGGCGTTCCTCGACGACCTCATGGTCGAGCAGTTCGAGGCCCACGACCTCGTCGGCGCCGTCGTCACGGTCGTCGAGATCGGTCAGCCGACCGTGAGCAAGGGGTACGGCTACGCCGATCTCGAGTCGCTCACGCCGGTCGACCCCGAGCGCACGCTGTTCCGCATCGGCTCGATCACAAAGCTCTTCGTGTGGACGGCGGTGATGCAGCTCGTCGAGCAGGGCCTGGTCGACCTGCACGCCGACGTCAACGACTACCTGTCGACGGTGCGGGTGCCCGACACGTACCCAGAGCCGGTCACGCTGGCCCACCTGATGGCCCACACCGCCGGCTTCGAGGACCGATCGGTCGGCCTGTTCGCGCGCTCGCCGGACGCCGTCAGGCCGCTCGCGGAGATGCTGGCCGACGGCATGCCGGCGCGGGTCCGGCCCGTGGGAGAGGTGGCCGCGTACTCGAACCACGGCACCGCCCTGGCCGGGCTGATCGTCGAGGAGGTGTCCGGACTCGCGTGGAACGACTACCTCGAGGCGCGCATCCTGGCGCCGCTCGGCATGGCGAGCAGCACCGGCGAGCAACCCGTGCCGGCCGCGCTCGAGCCTGACCTCGCGAGGGGATACGACGTCGTAGCGGGATCGTTCCAGCGGCGGTCCTTCGACTACTCACCCCTGGCACCGGCCGGCTCGATGAGCGCGACCGGTAGCGACCTGGCGCGCTTCATGCTCGCGCATCTCCAGGACGGCGCCTACGGCGACGCTACGATCCTCCTAACCGAGACGGCCCAGGCCATGCACCGCACCCACGCCACGAACGATCCGCGCCTGAGCGGGATCGCGCACGGTTTCATCGAGCAGACCTTCCAGGGGCAGCGCACCATCGGTCACGGCGGCGGCATCGTCGCGTTCAACAGCCTGATGGTCCTCGTGCCAGAGCACGGCCTGGGCCTCTTCATCGCCTTCAACACGCTCGCCGGGGCGGCGGCGACGGTCGACGTGGCCGCCGCCTTCTTCGAGCACCGCTACGGAGCTGATGGCGTGCCGGTCGAGGTGATCACGAGCCCGAGCGTTCACCGCCCGGACGTCGTCGGCGGTTACCGGCCGACGCGCGCCGCGCACACCACCCTGGACAAGCTCGCCGGTCTGCTCCAAGCGGCATCCATCACGCATGCTGGTGATGGGGCACTGCTCGCCCGCAACCTGGGGCTGCCCGGCGCGACGCGCTGGGTGCCGATCGAGCCCTTGGTCTACCGCGAGGTCGAGTCGGGCGACCTGCTGGTGTTCCAGGAGGACGGCAACGGCCGCATCGTCCGCGCTCTCGTCGGCAGCCAACCGCACCTCGCCTACGACGCGCTGCCGTGGCATGAGACGACCGGCTTCCACGTCGGCCTCGTCGCCGTCGCGGTGCTGGTCTTCCTGTCGGCGGTCGTCGGTTGGCCGCTCACTTGGCGGTGGTGGAGGGGCGAGACGGGCGTGGCACGACTCGCTCGAGTGACGGCGTGGACCGCCAGCACGCTGTTCCTCGTCTTCCTGGTGAGCCTCGCGGTCGTCCTGCGCGACCCGATGGAGATCGCCTTCGGCGTCCCGCCGCTGCTACGGGTCGTCTTGGCGATCGCCTTGGTGGGCGCCGCGCTCACGCTCGTCGGTCTGCTCCTGGCCGTGCGCTCGTGGGTCCGCGGCGACTGGGGTGTCGTCGGACGCGTCCACTACGGCCTCGTGGTGCTCGCCGGTGCGGCCTTCGTCTGGTTCCTCGACCACTGGAACCTGCTGGGGTTCAGGTACTGACGCCTCGGCGTCCACGCTACCGGCCCGCCACCCGGATCACTTCGTCCACGAAGCGCTCGGGCTCGGCCAGGAACGGGAGGTGGGCCGCCCGCTCGAACACGACCAGTTCGACGTGCGGGGCGTCGAGCACCTCGGCGTACGCCTGCACCAGCGCCAGGGGCGTGTTGTAGTCGCCGGCCCCCGAGAAGAAGATGGCCGGCACCTCGAGCGTCGGGATGGTGGTGATGACGTCTGGGTTGGTCATGATGCCGCCGTCGTGCATGGGCCCGCCGCCACGGTTCATGCCGCGCAGCAAGCGCAGGTAGTCGCCGACCACGTACTCGGGCGCTCGCGCCACGATGCCGGCGAGCCGCGTGATGGGCACGTCGAAGTTGCCACCGTAAGCGTCGACCAGCTGGGCCAGCGCGCGGTACTCGCTGTGCCGGCGCGCGGGGATCTCGATGGACTCGAGGGTGCGCAGGTCGTCGGGCGACTTCACGGGATCGATCGTCGAGCGCAGCCAGTCGCGCGCGATCGCCGTGGCGCGGTCGTGGTCCACCACCTGGCCGACGCCGATGTAGGCGTCGAAGAGCTCCGGAAAATTGGCCACCAGCTCGATGCCGAGCTGCGTGCCCCACGAGTGGCCGAGCAGCACGATGCGCTCGTGGCCGAGGCGGCCGCGCAGGTACGCGATCAGCTCCAGGGCGTCGTCGAGGTAGCGCTCGAAGCGCATGGTCGACTCGTCGAAGCCTCCGTGGTTCGACTTGCCGGCGCCGCGCTGGTCCCAGTGGACGACCACGAACGCCCGTTCCAAGCGGGCGTCGAGGTGGTGCGCGAGCGGCATCTGCGGCGAGCCGGGACCGCCGTGCAGCCACAGCAGCACAGGGTTCGTGACGTCGACGCCACGGATGGTGATCCACTGCTCGAGGCCGCCGAGCTCGACCTTCTCGAGCACCGCGATGCTGCCCGGGACCACGTTCCCGCTCGCATCACGGTGCGGCGGCGTCGAGGCCGACACGCCCAGGAGGAACACGGCGGCTACGGCCAGCAGCCCGATCACCAGGGCCAGGACGGCGAGTGCCTTCCACGCGATCGACCAGGCGAGCATGTCTCCACCTCTTCGTGCGACGCCCCCGGCCGTCGCGAGGCGGCTCGCCGCTGGCGAGCGGCCTCGTCATCTGGCTTTCCAGGCTACCGCCGGGTCGCTGACCGAGTCCAGGGCGCGAGCTGTGACGGACGCGCGCTCGCCACGCCGGTCGCGCCGGTCGCGCCGGTCGCGCCGGACGAGCACAGCTGACGAGGACAGCTGACGAGCACAGCTGACGAGCACACCGTGCACACTGGTGCCATGGACACCATCGAACGGACGATCCACACCGGTGACCGCCCGACCGTCGTCGACCTGAGCGACGAGGCGGCCGCGTTCGTGCGCGGCCGCGGCGACGGGTTGCTCTCGGTCTTCGTGCCGCACGCCACCGCCGGCCTGGCCATCGTCGAGGTGGGTGCGGGCAGCGACGGCGACCTGCTCACCGCGCTCGACGCGCTCCTCCCCGCGGAGGAAGGCCGCTGGGCGCATCGGCACGGCAGCCGCGGCCACGGCCGCGACCACGTGGTGCCCGCCATCGTGGCCCCGAGCCTCACCGTCCCGGTGCTGGACGGTGCGCTCGCGCTCGGCACCTGGCAGTCGATCGTGCTGGTCGACACGAACGTCGACAACCACACGCGCACCGTGCGGCTCAGCTTCCTGGCCGGTTGAACGCACAGCGCGGAGACCGTGCGCCGAGCCGACCGAATGCGGGTGGACCTCACCGAGCACATGGCACCGCTCGCGCGCATGGACGGGCATCGGACGGGGGTACCCGCGTATGCATGGCGTGTCGCTTCGCGACGGAGGAGGCACCATGCAACGCTCGACGATCGCAACGCTCACCCTGATCGCCCTGTTGCTCACCGCATGCGGCGGCCCGACGGGCACCGCCGTGCCGCCCAATGCGCCGCAGGGCGTCATCGTCGCATCGGGACCCGGCGTCGTCGACGTGTCGTGGCAACACGATGGACGCGACGTCACGAGCTTCGCGGTGCAACGCCGCACCGTGGACGCTGGGGACGGCGCTGCCACGCTGAGCGCCTTCGAGACCCTCACCGAGGTCGACGCTGCCGTACGTTCGTACCGAGACGAGACGGTGGTCCTCGGCGCCGGCTACGAGTACAGCGTCAGTGCCCGCGGCGGTGCCGGAACCTCGAGCTCGACAGCGCAGACAGCCCTTCCCGTATCGGCGGCATGTGCCACGGTTGACGACGTCGTCGCGGTGCTCGATCCGCAACTCGCCGCTGGCATCGCGGCCGAACTCGACCTCGCGTCCCACACGATCACCTGCGAGGACGTCGGGGCGCTCACACAACTCGTGGTGGAGGGTGTAGGTGTCACGTCCCTCGCCGGCCTGCAGTACGCGACGAACCTGACGAGGTTGCGACTCAACGACAACGCGATCTCGCTCCTGTGGCCGTTGGCCGGTCTCACGAGCATCGACCACCTGCAGGTCGCGGGCAACGACATCGCAGACGTCACACCGATCGCCGGCCTCACCGCCATGCGGGTGCTCATGCTGAGCGACAACCCCATCGCCTCGCTCGAGGTCGTGCGTGCGTTCCATGCCCTGCAGTACCTCGGCGCGGCGCGTACGCTCATCACCGACATCGGCGTGCTGGCCGACAAGAGCGACGTGATCTACGTGTGGTTGAACGGGGCCGAGGGCATCACGGACTTCTCGCCGCTGGCCACGCTGACCGACCTCGAGGTGCTGTTGGTCGGCGGCACCAGCTTCGACGACGGCGACTTGGCGATGGTGGCTTCGATGCCGGAGCTCACACGCCTGCAAGTGTGGGCCACGAGCGTCTCCGACCTGTCACCCCTCGCGGGGCTCGACCTTCGCCTCGAGCTCGACGTTGGCGCGACGGCCGTGACGGATCTGTCGCCCATCCATCACATGACGTCGCTGCAGCAGATCCGTCTCTACTGGCTCGGTCTGAGCGAGGCCGACCTCGCCTTCCTGGCCGACTTCGAGCAGCTCGCGCTCGTCAACCTGCATGGCAACGAACTGACGAGCCTCACGCCGCTCGTCGCGCACGCCTCCCTCGGAGACGGTGTCGCGATCGACGTGACGCTCAACCGGCTCGACCTCGACGACGTCCAGGTTCAGGACGACATCGCGACGCTCGAGAGCCGCGGTGTGGTCCTCACCTACGAGCCACAGCGAAGCGATTGACGACGGCAGGTAGGCGCCGGCGTCGATGCCGGCGATCCACGGGTCCGGTGCCGCGGAGGACGCACGCCGTGGCCACCGGACCATCATGTTGTGCACCATGCCGGGCCGACTCGCACCCGAAGGGTTCGTCCCGTCCGCGGAGCACCGCACCGAGACGCTGTGGCTCCACCGTCAACGCCCGTCGGACGCCGAGCCCGACCGCGAGGCCGTGATGGCGTCACGCGACGCGTTTCGCGTCTGGTGCGACGGCGCCGTTCCTGGACGAGTACGGCGTGTCGGCGAGCGCCGTAGCCCTTCCGCCGACCGTGGTGGGGGAGTCGTCGAGGCATGCACGAGCGGCGTCGCGTCCTCGAGGACCTGGGACTGGTGGAGTTCGCCGTCATCGAACCGCTAGATGGGCAGCGGCGGTGCCACCTCCATGCGGAGCCGTCGGCTTGATCACGGCGATGGACCTGCGCATCACCGCGTCACCGCGTCAATCCGCGGCGAGCGACCGGGCGATGGCCCGGAGCGCCTCGACCGTCTCCGCCTCGCGGCCTGTGAAGCCGGCGTCGGTGCTGGTCTTGACGATCACGACGCCGAGTCCGGGGTGGACGTAGAGGTACTGCCCGTAGATGCCGATGGCGACCGCGTCGCCATCACGCGGGCGGGGAAGCCACCAGTGGTATCCGAGGCCGAAGTCGGCCCCGAAGGGCTGCGCTCCGGTGACGGTGCGTGGCGTGTCCCTGGCGCGCAACGCGTCGTCGATCCATGCGGCCGGCACGATCTGCCGTCCATCGCGCGCTCCACCGTGCAGCACCAAGCGGCCGAAGCGGGCGAAATCGCGCAGCGTGGCGTTCAGGAAGCCGTGGGCGAGCGCATGATCGTGGAGGTCGGTGTTCCACGCGGCGTCGCTCTCCATGCCTGCGGGCACCCAGATGGCCTGTTCGAGGAACGCTGCGAGCGGCATGCCGACCGCCCGCGACACGACCACGCCCAGGACCAAGGCGTCGCTGCTCACGTAGTCGCGCTCGAGGCCGGGGGGCCGGGCGCGCGCCAGGCGCGACAGGATCACGGGTACCGAGCGCCGCAACCCGTAGACCTGGATCGGGAGGCCCATGACGTCCGACGATGCGTCGTCGTACGCCTCGTCGAACGCGATGCCCGACGTCATGGTGAGCGCGTGTCGCACGGTGACGCCCGCATACCCGCCGTCGGCGAGCTCGGGGACGTAGAGCTCGAGCGCATCGTCGATCGATGCGATGTGCCCGCGCTCGATGGCGATCCCGACCAAGGCGGTCACGAACGACTTCGCGACCGAGAACGACGCGATGCGGGCGCGGGCGTCGTAACCGCGGTGGTACGACTCGTGGACGATCACGCCGTCGCGCGCGACCAGCAGTCCGGTGGTCTCGGTCGCCTCCAGGAACGCCGCGATCGACCGCTCCTCGCCGGCGAAGGTGTACGCCGCGGGCAGCTGACGCAGGTCGACCGTGAAGAGCCACGGGTCGTCACCGGGCGCGATGCGTTGCGCCGGGAAGATGGTGTCCATCGTCCGGAACGTTTCGGCGCGGCGTCCGTCCTCGAACATGCCGATCGCTCCCCACAAAGGGCTGAAGCGCAAGAGTGCGAAGACGACGACGGCGGCGACTAGGGCGAGCGCCAGCACCACGCCGACGCCGACGACGACGCGCCGGACGCCCGGAGCGCTGGTCACGCCGACGGCGCTGGCGCGCCTTCGCTCCGCTCCTCGCGCAGCACGATCGCCCGGGCGGCCGCACCGGCCGTGATTAGCGCAGCGCCCGTGAACCACGCACCGAGCGCGAACACGGGAGGTCCGTACAGCGCGAGCGCTGCGCCGGCGAACACCAGCACCGCCGCCAACAGGGCGTACATGCGCATGCCGTAGAGCGTGACGAACGGCAGGTAGTGCGCGCCGACCACGATCATGGCCGCGGGGAAGAACCAGGTCTGCTGGAAGAGCGTCGCCGCACCCACGAGCAGGAACCCGATCGGCACGGTGAACGCCGTCTGGGCGCCGAGCTGCCACAGGCCGTTCCCCGGGCTCACCGTGCCGGGCCTGCCCACGAGCCGCACGGCCGCCTGCGTGAGCGGGAAGATGCCCATGCTGCCGAGGAACAGCACAGCCATCGCCGTTCCTGGAGCGAGCCACGTGCCCACGGCCGCCGCAGCCAGCCAGATCAGCCCGGCGACCGTCTGGCCTGCGAAGCCGCCGAGGAACGCCGAGCGCATCTCGCGTTGTGCGTCGATGATGTGCATGGTCTCAGGGGCTCCTGCGTCGATGTCCGTCCGACGCCTTCATCACACGCACCATCGCGCTGACCGCGGCCCCATGACCGAAGCCGCTGAGCTGGTTGACGGTGCCGGTGAAGAAGAGGTCGCGCTGCGGGTTGTGGAAGGCGAAAGCGCCCGACTGGCCCCAGAACCCGAGGAGCTCTCCGAGCGGCTTGAAGGGCGACATGAACCACGGGAGCCACTGCCGCTCCAGGCCGATGCCGAAGTCGAACTGCCCGGGGAAGTAGATCCGGTTCCAGCGCTTCAGCTCGTCGATCGTCCGTGGCGGGAAGAAGGTGCCGTCGAAGAAGGCCTTGAGGAAGACC